>CAWVVG010000024.1:0-18349 GCA_963932775.1 uncultured bacterium | reverse complement strand
CGAGTGTCGCCTCCGTGGGTCTGCCGTAACCGAGGGGATCGACTGAGCAAGCATCACAGCTCAGTCTATCTGCATTGATTCACCTCACCCCGGGTCCCCACCGCGAGTGTAGCGGGTCTGGCAAAAAAACCGTACACCTTCTATCGACACCACTCCCCGTCACCGGAGACTCCATGCGCACCCTTTCCCTCTGTACACTTCTCGCCAGTCTCCTCAGCTGTACCGGAAACGACAAAGGAAGCGATGACTCGGGTGGCGACACAGCAGCCCCACAAGACACCGATGGCAGCGACGACACCGTACATGCCACGATGATGGTGCTCGATCCGATGGATGGCTCAGCCATTGAGGGGGTCACGGTCGAGTCCCCCACAGGCCTCACCGAGCGCACCGATGGACAAGGGACCACCCGTTTTGACCTCGAGCCCCGCGGTACCTTTCAATTCTCTCTGAAGCAGAGCGGTGCCATCGACCACTTGGTCTTTGGGCCCACCGGCTCCGAGGACTTTACGTACCGGGCCTTCCTGGCCACCGAGAACATGCTCGCGATGGTTGGCGGACTCCTCGGTACGTCTCAAGAAAACGGTACCGGTATCTTGGTGGTGATCATCGACTACGACGACCTTGAGGCCGTGGTGGGTGCCAACGCCTCCATCGGTTCGAGTCACGGAGAAAGCTGGGTAATGACGGATGCAGAACCCACATTCGGGAATACGATACCGGAAGGTGGCAACGGGGTCGTAGTCTTCCCCAACATCGCACCGGGTGAAACCTCAGTGACCGTCACCCCACCCGATGGTGTCGCCTGTACCGCCTTTCCAGGGGGAAGCCAGATGCCCAACCCACCCATCTTTATGAACCACGCCACCGTCGTGACCTTTCACTGCCGCGACTAAAGCAGCCCAGGAAACACGGCCCTGCGACCCGATGGATACTCCTTGAATTTCTGCCGATACCAGGCGTGGTGCTTCAAAGCACGGGGAAGCAGGTTCGCCACGGTCCAGACCATAAAGGTCCAGCCAGCCAACGCATTCATGGTGACCGCAAAGCCCGTCCATTGAAGCATCTCTCCGAGGTAGTTGGGGCAGCTCACAAGGCGGAAGAGCCCTCGATCGGCAATGTGGTAGCCCGGGCCTCGGTCATGACGCAGTCTGCGAAGCTGGTGATCCGAGTGAACATGAATCGCAAAGCCCGCACCAAACAACGCCAGCCCCATCCAGCCACGAAGCCCAAAGGGTTCGGATGCCGCAGGACCAGGCCCAGAGATAAACAAGTAGCCGCCAAGAATCGTGCTGTTCATTCCATTGAACAGCATGCCCATCAATGCAACAGACAGGGGCATCGCCGACGGCTGTGAGGCCGATGAGAGCCACGGATATATGAATGCCCGGTACACATAGTGTCCGCCATACAGGAGCAAAAATAGCCAAGCGGATGCACCCTTGTGACTGCCCATGAAAAAGCATGCACCAAAGCCCACCAATGCTGCAGACTCCATTGCCAGCCATGCCCATGAAGCGGGGAGCACGAGGCCCCAGCCGGGTCGTCGGTGGCGACCATAGGGCGCAACAACGCGCAACAAGAACACAAAGACCAATGCTCCCAGACCCATCCACGCCCACAACACGGGCGGCATCGTCACAAATCGAGACCAAGCTTCAAGCATGGTGTCTTCTATCGCCTACCAACAGTGGTCGTTCTGACCACCCGGTGTTCCTTCATCCCCGAAAGGGAGAAAGGTCGTCTGACCACACCAGTTGTCGCTTCTGTCATTGTCCGATGCGCTCGCCAGCTCAGGCCTAAGCCCCTGTGCTTCACCCTCGACCGAGAATCCCTCGCCGTAGCGAACCTCATCGATCAACATGCCGGTTGAGCTGAGCACTTGAACTTCGTCCTCGGTATTTGAGAGCGCGAATCCACCGCCAAAGGTGGCGTAATCAAACGTACCGTCGCAATAGACCCCGCCGTTGTCCCAGTAGTCGTCTTCTGCACAGATGGTGAGGAACTCACCCGGGCCCACAACCAGCGACCCAGCGCTCACCGGTGAGACCACCACATCATCCACACCTCGGTCGCCCAGCCGGTGTCCTGACAAGCTCAGCCAGTCCCCGCTCACATTGCGAATTTCTACCCACTCTCCGACTGCGTCGTCGGTGGCTTCTGGGTGAATCATTAGTTCGGTCACCACCATCTCGCCGACACCCGGAGAGCGTACAGATGTGGGCCCGTCGGCACCACCATAGTCGCCGTCGTCGTCGTCGCTCCAAGAATCAGAGCCATCGTCTTCCCAGTAATCGCCATCGTCCGAATCATCTGTTTCGTCGTCGGGCCCGTCGTCCTCAACGTCCGCACCCTCTACGTCGGATTCATCTTCGGACTCGTCCTCAGGATCGATGTTGGAAGGTTCATCTTCTTCGGAAAAGCCGGTATCGACAGCCCAGCCAGTGTCTGCATTATCACCCTCTGGACCCAGTTCCTCCCGCATGTCTGCCGAAGCCTCATCAAACCAATTGGAGGCTGATGGGTCGGCGATGGGAGCCACGGAGTAGTCGGTACATCCGACAGCGGCGATGAAAAGCAGGGCACGAGCCATAAGTAGAGGACCTCTCAACACCCTTGTACACCCACGACCCCCCTAAACCCAAGCAACGATTTCGTGACGCGTCAAGACAAAGCGATGCCTCCAGTTTCGGTGTATAGAGAAGAAATGCGCTGGCTTCCATTGTTTTTGCTGCTTTTTACTTTCCCAACATGGGCGGAACCGTGCGAGAAACCGGAGGACTGTGGTGTGGAAGCCACCATCATCCCCGACTTTAGCCTTGAAGATGTGAACCCCAACTCGGCCACCTTCGGTACCGAGCGGAGCCGAGATGAGTTCTTGGGTTCATTCTTACTGGTTTACTTTGCCCAAGCGACCTGACCACACTGTCATGCGCAGGCTGCGCAGCTCCAAGAAATCGTCGATGATCCTGCCTCAGCGTTGAGGGGTGCGAAGGTCATCATCGTGAACCTTATGGGCACAGAGTCCGGGATTCCAGACCTCACAGCAGGGACCAGCCTGCCCGTCCTACAAGACAATGGGGCATCCAATATCGCTGGATGTTTCGGCGCATCCAAGTGGTACCTGTACGTGGTGGACAAGGAAGGAATCCCACGCCACATCCACTACCAACTCGACCTCGACTCCGAGCGCAACCGCATCTTTATGGAGCTGGCTACACTCGCAATGGGCGGCAAGTGATGAAACCGTTCTGGATTGCGCTCATCGCCCTCGGTTGCGGGGACAAGCCTGGCCCGAGAACAGCCACTGGGACCCCGGATACCGCCGAAAACGGCGACGGATCTTCCAGCGGCACGGACGATACTGCTGACACCGCCGAGACTGGAACCCCTCCCCTTCCTGGAGGATGCAGGGACACCAACCCCGCTCCGCTGGGCAACACCAGCTGTGTGCGACAAGCAGCCTGCCAATGGGGAGGCGCTCAGGTCGCTGGAAGCCTGGGCTACTCCATGGACTTGGGGGGCGACCTCGACGGCGACGGCATGACCGACATGGTCGTGGGCGCATACCTCGAAGACCAGTTGATTGGCGACACCGTCGCCATGGTGGATGCGGGCCAAGTTCACATCTGGCTCGGCGCGGATCGGCGACTCGAGATGGATGCGTCCGCTGTGATCTCCGGGCCCACCCTTGGCGCCCACCTCGGATACTCGGTGAGCATCGCTCCAGACATCAACGGAGACGGGCTCGATGAGCTCATCGCCGGAGGTCGAGGTGCTGGCTACGAGGATCTGCTGGCTACCGGTGTCGTTCAGCTCTTCCTTGGCCGAACAGAAGGCTGGGACGACCCTGACATCGCACCCGACCACAGCTGGTACGGCGAGGACAACTACCACCGGGCCGGAATGAATGTACACGGACCCGGAGATCTCGACGGCGATGGGTTCGGAGAACTACTCATCACCACCCACAACCGAACGCTCAGCCCAAGCGGCTACGAGTCGACGTCAAGGGGCCAGGTCGCCCTGATTCGCGGGCGAGAAGACCTCGATGTAATCGCCACTCTATCGGACGTGGATGCAACCATCGATGGCGTGGGCCCCACAGACTCCGCAGGCCACTCCATGGCCGCTGCAGACCTCAACGGCGACGGACACGCTGACCTCATTGTGGGTGCACCCTACGGCCACGACAACACCGGTCGAGTCGCGGTCTTTGCCGGAGGGCCCGAGTCCATGGACGGCCCATACACCTTGCTCGATGCCACGCTGGATTTCCAAGGAAACAGCTACGCATCTGCCCTCGGCTACAGCGTGGCTGCGGGAGACCTCAATGGAGATGGGGTCGCCGAGCTGGTGCTGGCTGCCCCCCTCTCCGATGATGCCTTCCCTGAGTCCGGAACCGTTACCGTATTCACGGGCGAAGCTGGATTCTTCGATGGCGAGCCTGCCCCGGCACACACCATCACAGGCGAATTCGATGACCACCAGTTCGGAACGAGCCTGGTGGTCGGTCCAGACATCAACGGGGATGGCATGGGCGACCTGATAGTCGGTGCCATCAACGCATGGCGAGGCCTGGTAACCAAGGGAGGTCGGGTCTACGGTCTCTACGGCCCTCCATCCGAGTGGGACACACAGTTCTCTGCCGCGGATGCACCCATCCAGATTTTTGGTGCCACCACCAAAGACTACCTGGGCCGCGCCAATGGCATGGCCGACCTCAACGGTGATGGAAGGGCCGAGATTGTGGTCGCCTCTGGCTTCAGCAATATTGAAGACCGTGTGGACGCAGGCGCCGTCTACCTATTCTGGGGCGAATAAAGCCTCACTCCCCAAGTTCTACCGAAAGACGCACGGGCACCTTTCGTTCTGGATTCCGGCCCTCCACTGAGGCGTACACACCGCGAATGCGGTCCATATCGGCGCTCACATCTCCGGTGAGATGCACCGTCTCCAGAATGCACACCACCCGCCGCTTGAAGTCGATGCTGCCCAAGACCAACGGGACCTTGGCCCCTATAGCCATATGGTAGAAGCCGCTGCGCCAGTGGGGTGAGTATTTTCGAGTGCCCGCTGGAGCGATGCCCAGGGCAAGATCTTCGTGCTCTTGAAACAACTCGGCGACCGAGGCCACCATATTTTTCCCACCGCTGCGGTCCACCGGAAGCCCACCCAAGGCATAAAATAGCCGCCCGAAAGACGAGTCAAAGAGCGACTTCTTTCCGATCCATCGAAGGGGCAGATTGATGGACCAAAGCATGAGAATAAACAGCGGAAAATCCCATGTACTGGTGTGGGGGTGGCCCACCACGATAAAGCGCCGTGCCGATGGAATTTCGGCCTCTATACTCCAGCCCAACAGCCACATCAGGCTGCGACCCACCGCCATTTTCAACACAATCATATTCAAACGGTATCATCCAACCCATGTTTACTCGCACTGTACTCGTAAAGCTCACCGATGAATGGTCCAGCCAGAAAGGGCGCACCACCATCGCAGAACACTCACAAATAGCCCTGTCCGCAATTCCTGGAGTCGTCTCCGCATCGGCCATGGTGCCTGCTGACTCCATGGCCTTGGAAAGCTGGGACATCATGCTCCAGATCCATTTTAAAACCTATGAAGACATCGAGCCTTACCGGGTACATCCAGACCATCTCGCTTTTCTGAATGACTACCTAAGCCCCAAGGCAGAGATCAAAAAAGTATGGAATTGGGGCGGCATTTAGAGCCCTTAAACAAGCCGTACTCGCCTCAGACTGACGGCAAAGACCAGTCGATCGGCGGCTCATCTCGGGCCTCCAGATGGGCATTGATCTGTTGAAAGTGACCACACCCAAAAAAGCCCCGGTAGGCGGAGAGCGGAGACGGGTGTGGGGCGCGCAGCACCAGATGTTTGCCACCGTCGATCATCTGAGCCTTTTTTCCCGCAGCGCTTCCCCACAAGACGAATACCAAGCCCTCACATTGCTCGTTGAGGACCTCAATGACCCGATCTGTCAGCCGCTCCCAGCCCTGATTCCTGTGGCTATGCGCCTGGTGTGCTCGGACGGTGAGCACCGTGTTGAGCAACAACACTCCCTGCTTGGCCCAAGACGTGAGGTCACCGTGATGGGGAATGGAAAGCCCGAGAGCCGCGTTGCATTCCTTGAAGATGTTCTTCAGCGAGGGAGGTACCGGAACCCCACGTCGCACCGAAAAGCACAGCCCGTGTGCTTGGCCGAGTCCGTGGTAGGGGTCCTGGCCTAAGATCACCACCCTCACCTGGTCAAAGGGGGTCTGCGCAAAAGCATTGAAGACCTCGGCGTCGGGAGGAAATACAGTATGATCCGCACTCTCTCTCACCAAAAAAGTACGAAGCTCAGCGACATAAGGCTGCTCAAACTCAGCCTTGAGGTGAGCGAGCCATGAAGGATCCAACTGTTCTACACGGAAGTCGGGCATGGACGGTGTGTAACAAGGCCGATACGCGGGCCTCAGCTTAAGGAGACCACCAATGGATGTTGAAGGCCTGACGTCACTGACCACCGAGCAACTCAAGAAGCTACTCAAGTACCTGCATGATGGCAGCCTGGAGCTTCCGCTGACAGCGCACTCCATCGCAACCGTGGGGTTTCAGTTCCGACACCAAGAGCTGACAGGTGCCATGCGGGGCCTCGATGAAGCCGGAGTACGAGCGGTATTGGTGTGTGTGATCGCCGAGCGCATAAAGGCTGCCAGAGTCCAAGCGTGAGCCGCTTCAGCAAGTACGCCTGGTCCACCTTGGCCTACAACTTTGTTGTGGTTCTGTGGGGTGCTTATGTGCGCGCTTCGGGCAGTGGAGCCGGCTGTGGAGCCCACTGGCCCACCTGCAATGGTGAGATTCTGCCCCGAGCCCCGGCGATCGAGACCCTGATCGAATTCACCCACCGGCTCACTTCCGGACTGGCGCTGGTCCTGACCATCGGGCTGGTGGTGGCCGCATGTCGCACATTCACCGGTGGCCACCGAGCACGAAAGGCGGCGTGGACCACATTGGGCTTTATGGTGGCCGAAGCCCTCCTTGGAGCCGGACTGGTGCTCTTTGGGCTGGTCGATGACGATGACTCTCTGGCCCGGGCCATGGTCATGTGCATGCACCTCATCAACACCTTGTTTCTCTTGGGCTTTATGGCACTCACGGCTTGGTGGGCGGACCGGCCGGGGAAACTGGACCTGCACCAACCCGCGGCCCGCGGGCTCGGCTTGGCCACAGCAGGCCTGCTGCTGCTTGGCATCACCGGAGCCATCGCTGCACTCGGGGACACTCTGTTTCCGGCCACAAGCTTGGTCGAGGGCTTCCAAGCCGACATGCAGACCGGTGCCCACATCCTGCTGCGCCTGCGCGGACTGCATCCGGTATTCGCAATAATTGTGGCCTTTGGGCTCGTCCACTTGGCCAACGGCCAGCGGGCCGTCCCACACATGAAGACATCAGCAACCTTGTTGATGGCCGCCGTGCTGACCCAGATCGTGGTGGGATTCGTAAACCTGGGCCTGCTGGCTCCCATCCCCTTGCAGCTGCTTCACCTGTTCATGGCCGACGGGGTCTGGGTCTTGTTTTTGGTGTTTGCTGCCAAGAGCCTGGAGACATCCCGACCGGGACAAGCCCAGAGGGATTGAGACAAAAAAAGGGCCGGAGGAAAACCTCCGACCCAGCTCCTGATGACGGGCAAGCCCGTCCAAAACTTAGAACCAGACGGTGAAGCCAGCGCCAGCCAAGATGCCACCCGCAAGGGTGATGGTCGAGCCTGCGTAGTCGTTGTTGTCGTCGGTATCGTCGTCGCCATACCCTTCGCCAGCGCCCGCATCTGCAGCATCAAAGGCATCGTAGGTCAAGCCAACCTTGGAGTGCAGAGAGAACTTCTTCGCCAAGAAGACTTCACCCTGGAAACCCAGGCCAAGAATCAGATCGGTAGTACCGACTCCGCCCTCGTAATCTTCGGTCACTGAGCCGGACTTGGAGGACACGTAGTCCGCGCCGAGCACAAGACTTCCTGAGGCGGTCTTGGCCTTGACGACCTTGTATGTACCCGCCACGCCGAGAGCCAGGAGTTGGCCTGTCGCCATGGTGTCTCCATCGTCAACGGAGGCAGTAGAGTTGATCATTCCAGCCGTAAGACCAACGCCCATTACGGGGCTGATGCCGTAGCGAACCTCGAGGCCTTGAACGCCGCTGAGGGTCATGTTGGCGCCCACACCGACATCACCGGACTTGTTGGCCCAGTTGTCGTTTGCGAGAGCGGTACCGGAGATCATCATGGATGTTGCCACAATGGCTGTTGCGAAATTCTTCATTTGCTTGTTTCCCTTTGGGATGAATTGCTGAAGTGCCCGCGTAGCCTACATGAGTCGGATCAGATGTAAAGCGGGCGAATGTTTGGACCCTTTGTGGGCCCCAATAACCCCTGAGATTATGCCCACAGGTATTGACGTGTAAATAGATACGGGTGCACCGTTTTACCGGTCGAGGTACCGACGCACAGGCCACTAAACTCATTCAAATGCACACTCCAAGGCCCAACGGCATGTGCCGTGGCGCGTTGGTCCGTTACAGGCCCCCAAACGGAGGCTCTATGGCCGATTTTATCTATCAAATGCAAGCGGTCGATGTGGTCCTCCCATCGGGCCGAAACATCCTCAAGCCAACCCACCTGAGCTTTTTCCCTGACGCCAAGATCGGAGTCATCGGACACAATGGTTCTGGTAAGTCCACTGTGCTGAAGATCATGGCGGGGCTCTCCGAGCCCACCAATGGCACCACATGGATCAAGCCGGGTACCCGCATCGGCTACCTGCCACAGGAGCCCCAGCTGGACCCCGACCTGACGGTCAAAGAAAATATCGAGCTTGGAATGGCTGAGGTGAGATCCTTGCTGAAGCGCTTCGACGAAGTCTCCGAGGCATTTGGTGATCCCGATGCAGACTTCGATAAGCTCTGCACCGAACAAGCCTCACTCCAAGACAAGATCGATGCAGTGAACGCCTGGGACCTGGATAGAACCCTCGAGGTCGCCATGGGTGCCCTCCGCGTTCCCGATGCAAACTCTGCGGTTACCCACCTGTCTGGTGGTGAAAAGCGACGGGTTGCATTGTGCCAGCTGTTGCTCAGCAAGCCCGACTTGCTGCTGCTCGACGAGCCCACAAACCACTTGGATGCCGAGACCGTCGGATGGCTCGAGCGACACCTCGCCGAATACCCGGGCTGCGTCATCGCCGTCACACACGATCGATACTTCCTCGACAATGTGGCCCAGTGGATTCTCGAGCTCGACCACGGCCAAGCCCACCCTTTCGAAGGAAACTACTCCGGCTGGCTGGAACAAAAGACCGAGCGCATGCGCAAAGAGGAAAAGACCGAGACCAAGCGACAGAAGAACCTCAAGCAAGAACTCGAGTGGATTCGAAGCTCGCCCAAGGCAAGACAGACCAAACAGAAATCCCGAATCACCGGATACGACGAGTTGGTGGCACAAGCCAAAGATTCCCGTCGTGCCACCGGTGCTCGAATCCGCATTCCCATGACGAAGCGATTGGGCGATGTGGTCGTTACGGCAGACAACCTCTCGAAGGGCTTCGACGACAAGCTTCTGATCGATGGCCTGACCTTCGACCTCCCCCGCGGTGGAATCGTCGGTGTGATCGGTGCCAACGGTGCGGGCAAGACCACACTGTTCAAGATGATGACCGGATCCGAAACGGCCGACACTGGCAGCCTGCGGGTCGGCGAGACTGTGGACCTGGCCTATGTAGACCAGTCAAGAGATGCTTTAGACAGCAACAAGAGCGTCTGGGAGGAGATCTCAGGTGGACATGATCTGGTCAACATCGACGGCGAGGAGATGAACTCGCGGGCCTATGTCTCCGCTTTCAACTTCACGGGAACCGATCAACAGCAGAAGGTCGGCACCCTCTCCGGCGGTGAACGAAACCGGGTCCACCTGGCCAAGCTTCTGAAGACCGGTGGCAACTTGATGCTGCTCGATGAGCCGACCAACGACCTTGATGTCGAGACACTTCGTAATCTCGAAGATGCGCTTCTTACATTCCCTGGATGCGCCGTAGTGATCAGCCACGATCGCTATTTCTTGGACCGAATCGCCACCCACATTTTGGCTTTCGAAGGAAACTCAGAGGTGGTCTGGTACGAAGGCAACTACCAAGAATACGAGCGGGACCTGCGGCAGCGAAGGGGAGACGACTCCGGACAACCCAAACGGATCAGGTACAAGAAACTGACCCGTTGACGAGGGCCTCTACAAAGGGCAGATCCGCCGGCGCCCAGTCGAGCTCAAGCAAGCGATCTGGCGCGCGCCATTCCACCGCATCGTGGTCGGACAATACGGGCTCTCCCACTCGAATGGTCGCCTTATAAGCCACCAAACAAAAGGGTCCCCGTTCCTCGGAGTGGATGTTCTCGCCCAGACACTCGCCCACGTTGATCACCATGGAAAGCTCCTCCGCGATCTCACGGGTCAGCGCAGTCCTGTCATCCTCGCCACCCTCGACCTTGCCACCAGGGAACTCCCACATCCCGGACAATCGCACACCGGGGCCTCGCCGGGCCACCATGACCCGACCTTCCTTAATCACCACAGCAGCCACGACGCGTACCATCTCTGCCCCCCTCATTACCTGAGCATAGCATTGCACACCTCGCCCGCTTTTATGTCACCCTATTTTGAGTGAAACCGTACTTCACATGGGTCTTGGCACACCAGAAAGTTGTGTTGACACTGATCTTCTTGTTCACCACAGCATGCGCTGCAAGCGTGTCCCAAGCGGTACTCGCCAGCACGGTAGGCGAGATGTTCTTCGGCGAGGCTCCCGCCTACCTGCGCTATCTGGAACACATCGAGCAGTTTGGGTCCGATGAGGTCTTTGCGGTCGCCTATCAAGAGACCGACCCGCTCTCTCCCGCTGCCATCGAAAGGCTCTCCAGGATCGTCGCTGAAATCGAGGGCAATCCAGAGGTCAAAAAGACCACCAGCCTGCTCAATTTGGACCGAGTACGTGGCTCAGATGGTGCGCTGATTGTGGAGTCATTTACCGACGCTGCCCTGGCCGCCCCCGAGACCCGGCATGCCCTGGTCGAAGAGATTCAGTCGGACCCCATCCTTCGCCGAACCCTGATCGGCGCATCCAAAGACAGCGCGAATGTCCTGATCGAGCTTACGGTTGACCCAAACCGAACCGGTGAGGTGGGCCCCTTCATCGTGAATAAAACCATCGAAGCTTTTGCTCGCCATGGTTATCCACTGGAGAAAATTCATCGGGCGGGCTTTCCAGCCATCATCTCAGAAATGCTGGTCCAGACCCGGTACTCGCTCGAGACCCTGCTTCCCCTCGTAATGGTCGTCCTCACCTTGACCGTGACCCTGCTGTTCCGCTCTGCGCTGCCTGTGTTTCTGGCCATGGGGGTCAGCTCCCTTAGTGTGCTGTGGAGCGTGGGTGTTGCGGCCGCCTTTGATCCACATTTGAGCATCTTCTACGGTGTGATTCCACCGGTGGTGACGGTTGTAGCGGTGAGTGACGTCATCCACATGTGGAGCGCGTATCTGCACGAGCTGGGAAACGGTCGTTCCAAGAATGAGGCGATCTTGGCAAGCGCCGAAGATGTCGGTCGCGCCTGCCTGCTCACGAGCGTCACCACCTTTGTGGGCTTCGTGTCGATCAGCCTGATTCCTACACCGGTGTTCCAAGAGCTTGGCTGGGTCCTGGGCCTTGGGGTGGCTGTGGCCCTGATTCTGGCCATGACCTTGGTACCCATCGCTGCCAATATGGGCGCCGAACCCTCGAAAAAACAGGTGCAAATGAACAACCCTGTTTCCAGTGTGGTGGATGGCATCGTCAACGCATCCGTGGCCATCTCGACCCAAAGGCCGTGGACTGTAATCGCCGTCTTCACCGTGCTGGGTGGCTTGGGGCTACACACAGCGGCGCAGCACACCATCGAGACCAACTTCCTGACCCGCCTTCGAGATGACAACGTCGTGCGCATCGATAATGTCTTCTTTGAGTCCGAGTACGCCGGGACCCAGTCACTGGATGTCTTCATCACAGCGCCCGAAGAGGGGCGCATGCTCGACCCGGATGTCATCGAGGGAATGGCCGGGTTCCGAAGTGCACTAGAGGACCTGCCAACCGTGGACCATGCGGTCTCTTATTTGGACATCTTGGAGCGCATTCACGGTGCCCTGGGCGGCGACGGTGAGCGGCCTGCTTCCCGGGCTGCGGCCGCCCAAGAGCTGCTCCTATTCGAACTGAGCGATGGTTCAGCCATAGAGTCCGTCTTGAACTTCGATCGATCTGCCGCCCACATGTCCTTGCGGGCTACCGAACACAGAATGCGTGGCACCTACACCCTGGGAGAACACGCAGAGAAAATCGGGCGAACTCACCTACCCCCTGACCTTGAAATCGAAGCCTCCGGCATGATGGCCCTGTCAGGCGGCTGGCTGGACGAGATCGTTAATGGCCAGCGAAACGGCGTGCTGGTCTCCATCGCTGCCATCACGCTCTTAATGATTCTCGGGCTGCGCAGCCTTAGCGTGGGCTTGGTCTCGCTCATTCCAAACCTACTGCCTCTCGTCGCCACCACAGCGCTGTGTGGATGGGTCTGGGATGACATCGATTCGGACACGCTGGTGGTCTTGATGATGGCCATCGGCATCGGTGTGGATGACACGATCCACTTCTTGATGCGATACCGGATTGAGTCTGCCCGATGTGACTCCACCGAGGAGGCCATCTCGCGTACCTTCCAGTTTGCCGGCCGTGCCATTGTCATGACCACACTGATTCTCTCCATTGGATTCAGTCCGATGATGCTCAGCGAGTACTACTCCATAGCGATCGTGGGATCACTTCTTCCCTTTGCATTGCTCATCGCAATGATGGCCGACCTGCTTCTGGTTCCCGCCCTCGCCCAAGTGGGGGCTCTTCGGTACCGAAACAAGACATAGAGACGACCCCTTCACTCAGTGGGTCGTTACCGTGCGGCGGTCAGCTTCTGAGACTGCTTGGCGAACCACTCCGACCATCGCTTGGACTCACGGCGGGTCAGCGGATCCTGCGACTTCGCCAAGCGTTCAAAGGAAACCTTCACAGCATTTTTCTCCCGTGGGGTCAGCTCACCGGCATGCGCGAGTGGCGTCCACCCCTCCGAGCTGCACCACACCCGCATGACTTCTTTAAGTTGTGCTTCTGACCAATCACGGCCCAAGAAACCTGCCACTTGGCCGGCTCGCCGATCTTGCTCAAAGGTCCACCGGAGCAGTGCTCTAGACACTGGACGTTGTGACATCGCATATCGTTGAAGCGCGAAATAATCGTGGCGGTTCAGCTTGCCTTCGATGTTGGGTCGACCCAGGGCCTTAAAGTCCCCGATCCAAGCGACGACCTCATCGGCGTATGGCCCGTCCAGCATGGTCGCCAATTTACCGGGCTCCAAGCCTTCGAGAGTCGCCCAAATGAAGTGTCCCTCAGCCACAGCACGCAGCGGCTGGTAGGTCGCACCCGCCATGTCCTTCTTCGAGACTTCCGTGAGCGCAACCAAGTCCAATAATGACCATGTAGTTCGGCCCCCACGAAGTCGGTCCCGCTGGGCTTCCAGCGACCGGTACACCACATAACGAAGCTTCTCGTCTTGGCTCTTTTCTAAGAATCGCGCCAACTCACCCGGGCGTATGACCTTGATCTCGTTGCGTACTTGGCGTGCCTTTACTTTAAAATTGTGAGCGGGCGATTGGGCGGACACTTCAGAACAACCGGCCAGCCCCAGCCCCAGCCCCAGCCCCAGCGACAGAACCAAGCCCAGCACAGACCAACGAATTTTGAAATTCGCATTCTTTAAAATCAACGCAGCCCCCGGCATCCAACTCAGTGCACAACGTCACCATTGTGGTCACGTCTTGATCGTGAATGCAAGGGCCTAGAAGGCCACACCGTGTGGCAAATCACTTATTTTAATTAAGGGGAGCTTTGACCTGAATCTTTGGGCAGCGATGGTCCTACATGTGGCCAGCAATCTTTACATCCCATGGCGTTCACAGGACAACTGGTGACGACTCCGGTCAGTCGTCTGCAACGATCACGGTTCCAGACTCACCGTTGAAGGCTTCAACCAAGTTGGGCGGACTGCAGATCACAGCGGACCGGCCCCCGCCCTCGACAAACTGGATGGCGGCCTCAACCTTGGGGCCCATCGAGCCGGCAGGGAACTGCCCTTGTTCGGCCATCTCTCGCACCTGTGAAACCGTGAGCCTGTCCAGACGACGACGCTTATCGGTATGAAAGTCCACATAAATGGCGTCGGTGCCTGTGGTCAAGAACAAGCGATCCGCGCCCAACTCCAGCCCGAGTAAAGCGCTGACTCGGTCCTTGTCGATCACGGCCTCAATGCCATCGATGGAGCCATCCTCAGCCCGAACGACGGGAATGCCGCCACCGCCACAACACACCACGATGACCCCTTGATCCACCAAGCGCCGAACCGTGGGTAGCTGAACAATCTTGTGGGGTATCGGGCTTGGAACCACCCGGCGCCACCCTTGGTTCTCTACGTAGACCAAGTCCCAGCCACGATCCATCGCAAGGGTGTCCGATTCGTCGTCTGAATAGAAGCGCCCGATGGGCTTTGTGGGAACCTCGAAGGCATTATCGTCTGGATAAACTTCCACTTCCGTGACGATGCTCACCACCTCTTTCTTGTACCTGCGCTTGCGAAATTCTTCGCCCAAAGCGCGCTGCACCATGTACCCCAGACTCCCCTGTGTGTTCGCCACCAGCGAGTCGAGTGGAACCTCGTGAATGTGCTCGCGACTGAGCTCTGAACGCAAGGCCATAAAGCCTACTTGTGGCCCATTACCGTGGGTGATCACTAAGCGATGCCCACCCTCGATGAGATCTGCAATCGGGGCCACCGCCAAGGCTGCCAGATGAAACTGGTTGGGCACAGTCGGAGGCATCTCGGCACTGACCAGAGAGTTTCCTCCCATGGCGATGATGCTCAGCGGTTGGTCTGCCATTCGACCTCCTTGGATAGCGATAGAAGTCCTGAGCATGCCAAATCACCCGACCAGGAGCAACACACCGGCCGCCAAAAGCACCATAAAAGTCAGACTTTCGAAGCGGGATGGGCTCAAACGGCGAGCGACCCAGCCTCCTACGGTCAACGCACAAAGACATACTGGAATGGTAAGGACATAGGTGCGAACCACCTCAGGAGTCCACAAACCAGCGATAAAGTGAGACACCAAGACCAAGATACCATTGGGTAAAAAGAAGCCTTGCATGGTCGCCCTCCGCTGTTCAGGGGCCCACTCTTGAGTGGTGCTGTACAGCACAATGGGCGGGCCAGTAGCGGTGACCGCCCCCCCCATCAGCCCGGCCACGAAACCAAAGGGCCACGCCCAGGCTGGAGAGGTCAGAAGAAATGTCCGCCGACCTGTGAGGCTCCAGATGCAAAAGAGGACGAGCATGATGCCCAAGCTCAGATTGATGGCGCGCGGAGACACCCAGGTCAACAACCAGACCCCGATGGGGACTCCCACAGCCGAAGCCATGAGCAAGTAGCGCACCGGACGCCACTGCACCTCGCTCCGCTCCCGCATCAAGAGCAAGAGCGCATTGGTGGCGCCAACCATTGCCATGAGTGGAATGACATGCTTGGGATCCATGAACAATACAAGAATCGGAACGCTGACCAAGACATCGCCGAAACCAAAGGCCGAGCGCACAATCACCGCGCAAAAAATGACACAGAGGATGAGGAGCGTGGTTGGGTCATTGGCCGTTAGGAGAAGGTCTTCCATGTTGCCACGCTACACCATCGGGCTCAAGCCAATGTGTAGGTCTTCAACCGAACGGGATGTCCAGGCACCATTCGGAAGCCCACATAGCTGTGGTTCTTCCGGCCCGAAGATGCGCGAGCAATGTCCGCGCGTTCGGCAATATCGGGTGACAAGGCCATGGATGAAACCACCTCTGGAGGGACATCGTGCACATCGATCTTGAGGCCCGGTTGGGTGACTCCATCCACGTATCCAACCGACACAAATGTGGTCTTGCCCGCGAGCGAACCATGGTGCTCTGCGAGGGGAGCCCAGTCGGAGTCCGACAGTCCAGCCAAACTGCCCGCCGCCCGAATGCGTTCCCAGCTTGCGCTCTCCTCAGGCTGACTAAAGTAGACCTTCTCCATCAAGGAACCCGACAGGGTCGCTGCGGTGCCAACAAAGTGTACGGTTCGCTGGCCAAGGACTTCGGCCAC
Source organism: uncultured bacterium (assembly GCA_963932775.1). Classification (GTDB taxonomy): domain Bacteria; phylum Myxococcota_A; class UBA796; order UBA796; family UBA796; genus UBA796. The sequence continues at coordinate 2,057 of CAWVVG010000024.1, read as the reverse complement.
GGCCTCCATCAAGCCAACACCATCTGAGTCCACACCCGAGTCAGCCAGGATTGCATGGGCAACCTGAAGTGTGGGGCGCCGGCGAAAGTAAGTCGAGAACTCTCGCACACCCTGACCGTCGGCTTCAATCTTGAAGAAACAATTCCGATACTCAAAGTACTTGGCGCGCACCAAAAATCGCTTGAGTACATTCTCTGCGATCCCCTGTTCTTCCATAAAGCGTGTGGCCCGATACACGTAAGCCTGACCCTCCCCCTTGGTCATGACACCGAGGGCATGGGCCCGGGGGTCAATGGAGAGCTCAAAGTAGTCCTTCAGGCGCTCAGAAAATGCGCCCACAAATGGAACCACCGACTCCCAGGGCACGCCCAAGCCAGCGCACAACACGCCGAGCCGCGCAGAACCAGCAAACAATCCGTCGTAGGCCGCTGTGCTCTCCGGCACTTCACTCACCCGGTTCGACCGGGTGAAAATGTGGGTGGCCCCTCGAAGAACAACCGCTGTGTGCGCCCGTCGGTTTGCCATTCCTTTTCTGGACATCGTATGCATGCCATTCCCACACACAGCTTGCCCGTCTCGTTGCTCGTGAGGCCATCCCACCCCGTTTTGCCACCGCACTGATTGCAGGAACCACGGAACAGAAAATCCAAGTCCTCTGGTTTCGCTCGAACACGGGGCGCCCGAACCGTAGCGCTTAGCTCAACGTGCCCAGTGCCTTGGTCGGCCAACTGGATGTTCGCTACGGTCCACAGGGTACCCCCCACTTCCAGCTGGGAGCCCACACCAACCCGATGGTCGTCCTCGCCAGACAACAAGCACAGCAGCATGCTCGGGCCCTTGGAGATCGAGCCGTCCGGCAAGTCATACTCGGCGATACATCCGTTCGCCGCCGCGACGGGTTCACCGGACAAGCTCCCCACCGCACCCTCAGCGATGCGCTCGGTAACTACCTGTGTACCCATTACATCTCACCGTTGGTCAACAGATGGGAAATCAGCGACGAAGGTGCCGTAAATGCCGTCAAGTATTGCCCCTCCAGTGAAGAAATAATGACCACTTGGACGCCTGGTTCCACAAAGAACACCACGTGCTTGCCTTCGAGTTTGCCCTCGAACTTTATGACACCAGGTGCATTCAGATGGTGCCAGAATTCTGCCCGAATTGCTTCCCCAGGGAACACGATGTCACCGGGTCCAAGCTTGGTTTCCTTGAGTTCTTCACTCACCTCAAACCGACCCCGTGAGGAAGCCAAGGCCGTCGCTGCATTGGTCGAACGTGCGACCGTCATGCCCACGTTGTCGCCCACCTGACTCAATCCTCTAAGCATCGACTTGCCCGCTGCACCACCTTCAAATTGGTCGCCCCCTACACCGGGACCTTTGGACTTGGCGGATGTCCCGATGTCGAGCCGCTTGTAGTACTTCCGGAAGTCCTCGATCAACACATTGGTCGGATGGCGAGATCCCCAAGGATTCTGCAGGTTGACCGTTCCGGCATCCAAATCCACGCTCTCGACGGAGTAGGCATGGTTGGCGTAAATATTCAGCTTTTCCGCCGCCACCCGAGCGGTGGCATCGTCGTTGAAATTGTAGGTCCCGACAGCAATGGGCTCTTTGTTCTCCAGTGCGTCCGACATCCGACGAAGCAAGGCCTCCTCGCCCATCGAGTCGGTGTTCACCATCTTGACCTTGTTCCCGGTCAACAGCTCGTGCACCCCGCCAAAGTTGGTGTGCTTGGTGATGTTTCCGCCACTGATGAGATCGTAGCTTCCCGTCTCCTTGGCCAGCGCCTTTTCAAACAACGCCATCCAAATCTCGTCGTCGCCACCTTCGCCTTGGCCGATCTTCGCGTACACCGGAGCACCGCCCTTCGTGGGGAACTTTCCGTCAACGGTGACCGTCTTGGCCACCGGGTCGGACCACCAGTCCTCGCGAAAATGCAAGGTGACATCGAAGGTGCCGTCCCCGTTGTCCTTGATCAGTCTACGAACGCCAGCGGGGTTTGCGCGGGCCTCTGCTGCCGCACCCGCGAGCAAATAGCAGTCACCGAGGGCGCCC
>CAWVVG010000023.1:0-18407 GCA_963932775.1 uncultured bacterium | reverse complement strand
GACAGTGGTGGAACGCTCGACTTGCCTCGGCGGATCACGGCTTCACCATCAGAGAACAGAACGATAACCATTCAGCCCCTGACAAACGGGGTGACCTACTATGTGGCCATACGAGCGTATGATGCTGCAGGCCAGGAGGGACCCATGAGTACAGTGATCAGTGAGACGCCGAGAGAGACATTTGGGGCGGCTGATTTGGCCGGTGATAACGGTGGCTTTGCGTGCAGCAGCAGCGCAGCTCCTGCTGCCGGTCTGATGGCCATGCTGGCTGGCTTGGTAGCGATCGGGCGGCGTCGCAGCGGGTTGGCTCTGTTGACCCTCGGTTTGTTCGCAAGCGCACCCGCTCAAGCTGAAGTGGACTCGGAGTGGCCTCAGGCTGGCAAGACCTTCAGCGATTTCGTTGGAAAGTCGTTCGCGGTTCGGTACAGCCAAATCGAGTTGCAAGATGAGAATCTGACCCAGGTGTTCGGGGATGAAAGTCACAGCAGCTTTTGGCTGGAGTATGGCCCAACCTTGTTCGAGCTCGTCGAGTTGACTGGTGGCATTGGCTACTACAACCAGGTGGGTGCAAGAGTGGATGCCTCCGGTGCCCAGTCCGGCGAAGAAGACACCATGCTCGCCATTCCTCTGACCCTCAATGGCACATTCCGATTCGATGTGTTGCCCGAGCAACTGATCGTTCCGTTTGCTGGCATTGGGTATGACTATTGGTTGTGGCAAGAGAGCTGGAAAGGTGGAAACAAAATCCAAGGGGGCAAGAAGGGAACCCACACCACAGTTGGTGCCCATTTGTTGCTCGACATCTTCCAGCCGGGACGAGCCGGCCGGCTTCAGGCTGGGACTGGAATCACCGATACGTTCATTACGATTGAATGGCGAAAGCAGCTCGTGGGCGAGGACTCCGGCGGTTTGACCTTCTCAGGCGATGCCATCTCCGTCGGACTGAAGCTCGACCACTAAGCTTGTGAAAGAGCCTACTCAGACATGGCGGGCCACACTCGCATGGCGTGGCAATGCCTACGCAGGTTGGCAGACCCAATCCAATGCCCTCACGATCCAAGAGGTGGTTGAGGCGGGTGTTGGAAAGATGTGTGGACTCGATGAACCGATTCGGGTTGCTGCAACGGGTCGCACCGACTCCAGCGTGCACGCCGAAATGCAGATCGTTGGGTTTTGTTTGCCCGTACATCGGGCTCCCCACCAAGTGATCGCGGGCATCAATCAACACACACCCGATGACATTGTGTGCCTGGATGCGGCACCCATGCCCGATGACTTCAACCCCCGAGGGTGGACGAAGAGCAAGTTGTATCGGTATCGAATTCTGAACCGGTTTTCACCGTGCCCCTTTCGGGCTGGAATGGTCTGGCATCTCAAAGGGCGCCCACTGGATGTCTCAGCAATGAGCGAGGCATTGCCCTCATTGATCGGGCAGCACGACTTTACGAGCTTCCGTGCCGCACGGTGCTCAGCCAAGACCACCGTGCGAACGATCAAGGATGGCCGGGTTCGAGTGTTGGAAGACGGCGAGATTCAAATCGAGTTTGAAGGCCACGGTTTTCTTCGCCACCAGGTACGGATCATGGTCGGCACCCTCACCGATGTGGGGAGAGGCCGGATACCGCCCACGAAAGTGGCCGAGATTTTGGATGCGCAGGATCGCACTAAAGCTGGACGTACCGCACCAGCACACGGCCTCACACTGGTGAGTGTGGAGCTGTATAGTGGGCCACGAAAGGACTGAGCTTAGGTGCTCGGTGTATCGTCTGGCTCCAAGACTGGACCGTCTTCCAAGTCGTCATCATCTTCGCTGGAAGCATCTGACTCAGCGCCTTCGCCGTCCTCGGCACTCTCAGTGTCTTCGACGGTGAATGCTGCCTTGGAGGGCGCGGTATCCTCTGCGGTGAGGCGCGACCCTTTGTAGCGTGCCATGACTGCAACCCGTGGGTCCGGTGTGGGATCCTCGAGTTGGTTTGCTCCACAACCGGGACAGACGGGTTCTGGCCTGTTTAGGTCGTAGAACTTTTTGCCACAGCCGTAGCATGAGAAGCGGTTTCCGAGTTTCGACTTGTCCTGCATGATTCCACTCGCATTTGGGTTCGCGTTGAGTCGCGACGCGGATTGATACCACACCGGCTACAAAGGTCAAGGTACATGGCCGTTCCGATCTCCACTCGTTAACGACGAAATCAGAGGTGAGCTTGGCAGAAACCCCCGCACGAGGTCCCAAACCATTGACCGGCAGAGTTCTGCGCCCGAAACCACTTGGTCACGTTTGGGCATGGATCGTGTTGGCTGTGGGGATGGTGATCCTAACGGCGATCACCCTGTGGGTCGTGACCGCAGGGAAAACCAAGTCAGATGGTCTTTCCGACAAACAAGTGATCCACGATGTGTCGTCCCGTTGGCGCGTTCGATGGGCCCAAGTGCCCGGTCCACACGCCGAGTATTTACGATCTGCCGATAAAGCACTCACTGAACATCGGCTGGCAGATGCAGCACGTTTGCTGTCTATGTCCATCTCACTTGAATCCGGAGATGCCGCGGTCTGGCTTAAGATGGCTTGCGTGTCAGTTGCTTACCCATCGGCCTATCAGATGACAGATGTAGAGATTGATAAGGTCGTCTCCATCTTGGCTGAGACCCCCCCTACCGGGCTCTCTGAATTGGCCAAGTGGCGGGATCAACGTCGCCGATTGAGCGACAAGCCCGATGAGACCAGACTTTGGGTTGCGGCTTGTGCAAGGGCAGGGGACCAGTCCGAACAGATAGAAAGCCCAGTCAAAACGCTTGACACCATAGAGGGTACGCCATAAAAGCCGGTGCTACTGGGTACCCATTCGGGTGTTCAGACTTTCTTATTCGAGTGGTGTCCCGGTTTGGATGCCAAATGGTTCGAGTGATTTCATGAGCACAACAATTGTAAATTTCGAAGGCGTAGACCACAACTGGTTTGTGATCGATGCTGAAGATCAAGTTCTTGGCCGCCTGGCTACCCGCGTCGCAACCGTGTTGCGCGGAAAGCACAAGCCGACCTTCACTTCCCACGTGGACACGGGTGACTTTGTCGTCGTGGTCAACGCGGCGAAGGTCAGACTGACCGGGAACAAGGAAGCCGCCAAAGAGTACTACCGGTACAGCGGATATACCGGTGGACTGAAGGTTCGTACGGCAGCTCAGGTTCGCGAAGAGAATCCGGAACGGATGATCATGCAGGCAGTGAAGGGGATGCTCCCCAAGAACCGCTTGAGCCGACAAGTTATTTCTAAGCTGAAGGTATACGGAGGCGCGGAACATCCCCACGCCGGCCAGAAGCCCGAGCCGTTTCCAGCGCACGTTTAAAAAGAAAAGGATTAATTAGATGGCCATTACGCAGTACTACGCAACAGGGCGCCGTAAAAGTTCGGTTGCACGTGTTTACCTTCGACCCGGTACGGGAAACATCATCGTGAATCGTACTCCTTTCGAGGACTACTTCAACCGTGACAGCGTCAAGCAGGTACTCAAGCAGCCACTCGCATTGACCAGCACGCTGGAAGATTACGACATCCTTGTCAACGTGAAGGGTGGCGGAAAGACCGGTCAAGCTGGCGCTGTTCGTCTTGGTATCGCTCGCGCACTGTGCGAAGCGAACCCAGAGAATCGGGCTGTGCTGAAGGGAAATGGCTTGCTTACTCGTGATGCTCGTAAGGTTGAGCGTAAGAAGTACGGTCAACCAGGCGCTCGCAAGAAGTTCCAGTTCTCGAAACGGTAGAACTGCTGCTACGTTCGAAAGTAAAGAAGCCACCCACATTGTTGGGTGGCTTCTTTGTTTTTGTGCGTGCATGAGTCGTGTGTTCCCGATAATATCTAGGCCCATGAGAGTCGTTGCAGTCATTCCGGCACGCATGGGGTCGACCCGGATTCCGGGCAAGGTCCTTGCGGAGATCAATGGTCGTCCGATGGTTTGCCACGTCTGGGAACGGACGATGAAGGCGACCCTTGTGAGTCGGGTTTTGGTCGCAACGGATTCGGATGAGGTCGAGGCTGCCATCCGCAGGGTGGGTGGTGAAGTTATCCGGACGACGGGTAGCTTTGATTCTGGTTCAGACCGGGTGGCTTCGGTGCTTGATGGACTGGACGCCGATTTGGTGCTCAATGTGCAAGCTGACAATTTTGACATTGACCCCGCTACGATCGACGCGGTGGTTGGATGCTTCGATGATCCCCTCGTTCAAGTTGCAACACCGGTATCTCCATTTCCAGCGGCCTTAGACCCCCGAGACCCTTCGAAAGTGAAGGTGGTTCTCTCCGAAGATGGCCGCGCAATGTACTTTTCCCGAGAACCTGTTCCCTTTGGCGGTCCCTGGTTGCTTCACATCGGGGTATATGGTTTTCGACCCAAGCTGCTGAAGCAATTCGCCGCTTGGGGCCGGGGTCGTATTGAGGGTGCAGAGCAGCTCGAACAGCTGCGTTTGTTGGAACACGGTGTGTCCATTCACGCTGTGGTAGTCCAACAAGCCGCTGTCGGTGTGGACACACCAGCAGACTTAGAGCGACTCCAGGCCCAACCATCTTTTGTTGCCGAAACCACATTGCCCAATCTGAGGTTCTGATGCGTAAGAAATTTATCTTTGTCACTGGTGGCGTTTTATCCTCTCTGGGGAAAGGTCTGTCGGGTGCTGCAATGGGCGCCTTGCTTGAGGCCCGGGGTTTGCGGGTGACGAACCTGAAGATGGACCCGTACATCAATGTCGATCCTGGAACGATGAGCCCATACCAGCACGGTGAGGTCTTTGTGACCGAAGACGGTGCAGAGACTGATCTGGACCTTGGCCACTACGAGCGTTTCACATCTTCTACGATGTTGCAGCGGAACAACTTCACCACTGGGCGGGTGTACCTGAATGTCATCGAGCGTGAGCGCAGGGGCGAGTACCTCGGCCACACGGTTCAGGTCATTCCTCACATCACTGATGAAATCAAGCGACTCATTTGGAACGGTGTGACGGATGCGGACATCGCAATCGTCGAAGTGGGCGGCACGGTTGGAGACATTGAGTCGCTGCCCTACCTCGAGGCCATTCGACAGTTCCGAAACGATGCGGGTGCAGACAATGTTTTGTACCTCCATCTCACCTTGGTGCCCTTCATTAAGACCAGCGGTGAGTTGAAGACCAAGCCCACCCAACACTCCGTGAAGATGCTTCGCGAAATCGGAATTCAGCCGGACATCTTGTTGTGCCGTTCCGATCGAGAGATTCCCAAGGCTACACGGGAGAAAATTTCCTTGTTCTGCAATGTGGAAGGTGACTGTGTCATCGGCTGTCCGGATGTCAACAACATCTATGAACTGCCTCGGACCCTTCATGACGAGGACCTGGACGATCGAATCCTGGAGAAGCTTGGCATCTGGGCTGCCGCAGCTCGATTGGACTCCTGGGTGGAGCTGGTCGACAGCATGAGTAAAGCCAACAAGAAGGTCAACATCGCCATTGTCGGCAAGTACGTTCACCTCGCCGATACCTACAAGAGCCTAAATGAGGCCTTGACCCATGGCGGAATCTCGAATCGGGCCAAGGTTAATCTGAACTTTATTGATTCAGAGACCATCGACCCTGAGGATGTGGAAGCCAGCATCGGGGATGCCGATGCCATTTTGGTACCAGGCGGGTTTGGAGAGCGCGGAGTTGAAGGCAAGATCAGTGCGATTCGATGGGCTCGAGAGCATGAAGTTCCCTTCTTCGGGATCTGTCTCGGCATGCAAATGGCTGTCGTGGAATTCGCCAGGAATGTCCTGGGACACACAGATGCGCACAGTCGCGAGTTCAATGAAAAGGCGGAGCACATACTGATCGAGCTCATGGATGAACAACAAAACGTCGTGGACAAGGGCGGTACCATGCGCCTCGGCGGATGGCCCTGTGCTCTCCGCGAGGGCTCGACCGTCAGGAAGCTCTACGGTGTCAAGGAAATCAGTGAGCGCCACCGGCATCGTTACGAGGTGAATCCGTCCTATTTTGACTCTCTTGAGCAGGCAGGATTGAAGGTCTCTGGTCGAAGTCCAGATGGAAAACTGGCCGAAATGATCGAACTCAATTCCCATCCATTTTTTGTGGCCTGCCAGTTCCATCCGGAATTCAAGAGCAAGCCATTGCAGCCTCATCCGCTGTTTTCCGCGTTTATCAAGGCGGCGCTCGAGCACGCCTCGAAGGGCAAAAGTACCGGAACAAAGAGCGCGGTGGCCGCTGAGGTCGCGGAGGCCTAATCGTGGTCTTCTGGGCCCTTGTAGCGGTGGCTCTTTCCGCACCAGAGATGGTGGTTGAAGGGGCCACGATTACCGTGGGCCAGGATTCAAAGCCGGAGATCACCATCAGCGCCACCAGTGCGCGGTGGGATCTGGCACAACAGCGTGGAGTGTTGGAAGGTGAGGTGGTCGCCATTCAAGGTGACCTTCGGCTCCGGTGCGATACTGCAGAAGTTGAGCTGGGTGTGGGCACTGGGATTCGAAGGGCTTCGGCCCTGGGATCGGTTGAGGTCACTCAAGGCGACAAGGTCGCCACTGCTGAGCGAGCGGTGCTCGAGGCCGGAAGGTTGGAGCTGACTGGCAACCCCAGCCTAAAGACTCCGGAACACGAGATGTCCGGAAGCAAGATTGTATTTGTGGTGGGTGAACAAGCTGTTGAATGCGAGCACTGCACTGTGCGATTGCAGCCACCGCGTACCCCATGATGCTGCGAGTCTCCGGTCTTCGGCACGCCTACGGCGGACGTACCGTCTTGAGCGGACTCTCTCTGGAGCTGAGTCCCGGAGAGGTCGTGGGTCTGCTGGGCCCAAATGGGGCGGGTAAGAGCACTGCTATGGGAATTATTGCGGGCACAATTCGTCCTCAGGCTGGCACAGTGTCCCTGGGGTCGGTTGTCCTGGATTCGATGCCCCTGTGGAGGCGCGTCCGCGCTGGCTTGGGCTACCTCCCCCAAGAGCCCTCGCTGTTTCGGGACTGTACGGTACGGCAGAACCTTGAATTGGCGGCCCAGGGGTGCGGTGTGGGGGCTGAATACGTGAACTCGGTCATCGAGGGCCGGGGCTTGGGCGCTATTGCCGACTCAAAAGCAGGGGTTCTCTCCGGGGGAGAGCGTCGCAGACTGGAGATTGCCCGGTGTTTACTGGTTCGACCCACTGTGCTGGTCATGGATGAACCATTCTCAGGGGTAGATCCGGTGGGAGTAGGCGATCTTCAGAGCACCATAGTGGAGCTTAAAGAGTCTGGAATGGCGATTTTGATCACGGATCATGCAGTGGCCGCTACCCTTGGTGTTTGTGACCGTGCAATCATTTTAGATGAGGGATCGGTGATGGCCGACGGCTGCCCCGAGGCCATTGTAGCCGACCCCAGGGTTAGAGAGCGATACCTGGGTATGCGGTTCGAAACACAAAAAAACCATTAATATTAGGCTGTTCAGGGATTACGGAAGCTGTGGGTCAGTCACCCTTCCTGGTCTTTCGGTGTTTGGAAGCCCCAAGACGAACGCCCATGCCGTATGATATTGATGGTGGTGGGCACATGTATCCGGTTAAATTGGGATTGAATGGCGCTTGAAATTCGTCAAACTCAGAAGCTTTCGCAGAAGTTGGTTCTTACCCAGCAACTTCAGCAGGCGATTGAACTGTTGGTACTCAACTCATCGGAGTTGCTAGAGGCTGTAAACAAGGAACTCCTTGAAAACCCGGCCTTAGAAGAAGTTCCTGGCAGTAGAGATGAGCAGTACACTGCGGCGGACACCGCCCAGCAAGACAACGCTGCACACACCAAAGATGAAAACAGTGAGGGCGCCCGAGACCCACAGGAGGAACTCGGCGTCGACTGGAACAAAGTCCTTGAGGAGAATCGAAAGTCGGATGGCAGTCGGTCCTCAAGCGGGTCTCAGTCCGACGATATGCCTCCGATCGAGGCCACCCTCGCATCGGGGATGGACCTCTCGGACCACCTAATTTGGCAGCTCACCCTGCAGTCGTGCACGGATGCAGAATATCTGGCGGCGGAATCGATTGTTCACAATCTGGATCATCGCGGGTACCTCGTCTCCACCTTGGAGGAGATTCAGTTGGAGACGGGTGTTCATGCCGATGCGGTCGAGGGTGCACTGATGATTGTGCAGGCTTTCGACCCGATTGGCGTGTCGGCGCGGAATTTAGAGGAGTGCTTGTTGATTCAGGCCAAGTTCCATTGGCCGGATGACCCGTACATACTGGAGCTGCTTTCGAATCACCTGAGTGACTTAGAGAGACACGATTATCCGAAAATTGCGAAGGCATTGGACATCCATGTCGAGGACGTGGTCGAGTACCACCGGATGATCCGGACGATGGATCCTCGGCCTGGCCGGAAATACAACGACACGCCCGATCGGTACATCATCCCAGACATCTCCGTGGTGAAGGTGGGGGACGAATGGAAGATCGGGCAGAACGATGATGGAATGCCACGGCTCCGGGTGAGTTCTTACTATCAGAAGGTACTGGGAGGCCTGGGTTCTTCGAAGGAAGACAAGGCGTACATCAAGGAACGACTCGGCTCGGCGGAATTTTTGATCAAGAGCATCTACAAGAGGCAGCGAACAATCCATAGAGTGATGGAATGCATTCTCGACCGTCAGCGCGGGTTCTTTGAGGGTGGACCGGAAAAACTTAAGCCGCTGGTCCTTCGTGAGATTGCCGATGAGATCGGCGTGCATGAGTCCACCGTCTCTCGGGTGACCACGAACAAATACATGCAATGCCCCCATGGTATTTTCGAACTCAAGTACTTTTTTAATGCGGGAATTTCCCGTCTTTACGGTGAAGATCTGGCTGCTGAGGCCGTCCGCGAGAAGATTCGTAAGTTGATTGGTGATGAGGATGCCAAGCGGCCTCTGTCCGACCAAGGAATCGTGCAGCTGCTCGTGGGGGACAACATCAAGATCGCTCGTCGTACTGTGGCCAAATATCGAGAGGGGATGGGCATTCTGCCGTCTTCTAAACGCAAAAGAATTTATTGATCAACCAAAGGCCCATCGGGCCGCAAACCCAACACTGGAGAGTGACCATGAACATGGATGTGACCTACCGGAACGTTCGCCCCTCCACCCGTCTGAAAGGACGGGCTGAAAAGAAGTTCCAAAAAGTAGCCAAGCACCTACGCGAGCCAATCGAAGCCCACTTCGTTTTGCGGGAAGAAAAGCACCTGAAGATCGCTGAGTTTACAGTGACGGGCAGCGGTGGAGTGTTCAAAGCCGAGGAGCAGACAGACGATATGTTTGCCTCGATTGATGGTGCGATGAACAAGCTCGAGCGCGTCGTACGTCGCCACAAGGAGCGGACGCAGGATCGGTGGCAGGGAGGCTCCAGCGAGGCCTCAGATGGTTTTGTGATTCCGTCTGACGACGAAGAGATGGACATAGAAGCATGAGGTGAGTGTTGCCCGGGAGCCTCAGGGTACCCGGGCTGCCCACTCGAGCGGTGTGTTCCACGATGCGGTGCATCCGGACCATTGCACGTCTACTCTGGCAGCCCCGCGCAGGGCTTCCGAGAGAGTTTGTTTGGTAAGCGCGTCACGCATTTGTTCCGCCTCAAAGCGGACGGGGTGACCATCTTGGCCTTGGTGACTAAGGACTGTATCCCCGCTGGCCTCAATCAGTAGGTCAAGCAGGTGTACTGGTGTGGGTGGACAATCAACTGGTGTAAACAACACAGTTCCGCTGAGCCCATTGAGGCCAAATTTTAAGGAATCCCGCATCTCGTCGGTGGCCCAGTCGGTGTTGTGCCGGACCTCCACAAAGTCCGGTAGGACCGCCCGGATGGCTCCCTGCTGTGCGCCAAGTACTGCAATTACAGATGAACACCTCAGGTGCAGCGCTCGAGCATGGGCGGCAATAATGGGCTCTCCAGACCAATACAGGAGCGCCTTATGGGTTCCCATTCGAGTCGATGCACCTGCGGCCAGAATGATGGCTGTGGGACCCTTTGACATGGCACCATGTTACCGCACGCAGGCAAAGAGGAGGGACGATGTTGGGCTTGGTGACCATGTTGATTGGCTTGGGGTGTGCTCCGCATCATCGTCCGGCCGAGACTGTCGAGGTGGAGCGCTTCGATATCCATATCGAGGCTCATTTTGGGGCACTGGTGGATACCGAGTCCCATCGCTCCGTACAGGCCGCCACCGATGCGGACCTCAAGCTTCAAGTGGTACTCACGCCCGTACGGCTGTTCCGGGACGGGTCCTTGGGCAGTATCGTATCCATCGAGTCGGCATCGCTGCGGGTGTCAGAGGGTGGCGCGGAACGCTCTATGCCCTTGACCCTCGTGGGGCGGACTGCTGAATTGCGGACCTTCCCAAACGGTGAGATTCTGGACATCGCTTGGGGAGATCGGCTGGCGGGCCTTGGCCGATATTTGGATGTGTTCGAAGTTGTTTTCCCTGCCATTTCCCCTAGTCCACCGACCGTGGAAGATGGCGAGGAAGCCAGGAGGCGAATTATTTGGCCCTTTCGTGGCGCGGCTGGATTGCGGTGGGACAATGCCGTTGAGGCCATCTGGACCAACCAAGGTGTTCGCAAGGCTGGTGAGGAGGAGGCTTGGCAGATTCATTATGAGGGTCCCTGGACCCTGAGAGGGCCAGCGAGGACCAACCGTTCAGTGACTTCCTACAGGGCTGAGGGGCAGGGCTCGGGCACTGTAGGGCTGGAGCGTACTTCTGGTCTCTTGGTGTCTCATGACTTTGAGTGGCAACGAACGGCGGTGGTCTCGAGGAAACGCTCCTTGCAGCAAACACAGACCTTTGTCGGTCACGTGGAGAGAATACGATGATCTGGGCCCTTTTGATCTCTGCAGTCCCAGTGGACCCCATCGGCGATCCACTGGAACGCTACCTGGAGATAGAAGATGTGTCGGTGGCCTTGGAGGGCCTGGCCCCCAAACTAAAGGCCTGCGCGGTTGGTGAGGATGTGACGGTGTCCTTGACCATGACTTTGTCTGGTGATGGGAGCGTGGGCTTGTCGGAATGGGAGCCGGAAGCGTACTCATCGGTGCCATGCTGGAATGGGGTGCTCTCCACCCACAGGTTCCCGTCGCACGATGATACGCCCGAACGTGTACGGCTCAGCCTATATGTGAGGGGTGGTGCATTGGTGCTTTCGCCCGTGCCCGAGCTGGAGCCGCGACCTGTCGGGCCACTGCTTTTATTTGTCGGTGGGACCGAGGACGAGCGTTCTCGGATTGAACAGTACATCGAGGGTACCGGGAAGGAGGAACAGTAGTACACTTCAATGGTTGATTGTTTTGCGGGGGTGGCATGGGTGATTTGGACAGGCTGAAGGCCATTCTTTCGCGTTGCCGATGGGTGGCAAATGAACGGGAACTGTTGGCTCGGGTACCGGAGTTCAATGGCCAAGCCTTGCCTGTTGAGGCGTGGCCAATCGGGCAGACTGGAGAGCAGTGGGTGACTCCACTGACTGGAATTGCGCATCTCGCTGGGCTGGTGGTCGAGACCATGGAGCAGTCCAGGACAAAAGATGTGACTTCATTCCTGACCGGGCCTGCGTCAGTTGTGGGTGCAGATGGTCTCGTGTCGCAGCTTCGAGGGATGCTGGAGCATACCTCGCCGAGCCAGGTTCACCGCGTGGCCATGGGGTTGGCCCACCTATCCAGTCGGTTGCTTCAGAGCCGTGGGCCAGGGGACTGGGTGGAGCCGGCGGTTGCGCGGCGCGGCAGCGCACTGAGCTCCGCACTTGCGGCGATGGAGCCCACGGCCCGCGCGGTGGCGCTGACGCGTATTTCGGATGCACTTTCTGCCCGCGTGTCGGCGGCGTTTACTCTGGGTGGACATCCCACGAGTGGTTTGGTCCGCCGGATGGTAGCCAATCGGCTGGTCTGGGTCATGTGCCACGACGCACCACAAATTGAGGTCGAACTTGGCTTGGTCTCCGAGGTGTGTGGCGTCGGACTCGATGGGAACGTCGTGTCGATGGTTAGTGCCATCGCACAGTGCGCCTTAGAGGACTCCGTGGGGCGGCAAGGGGGCAAGAGAGAGCGCCCGGCGGACATCATCGTTGAACGCCTGATTGCGGATACTGTGGCAAGCCCGTTGTTTCATCCAACCGCGGGTCCAGCCTTGGTTCGATTGCTTCCGCTTTTGATCGACGGACGGGCACTGAAGGGTCGGATCTCTGACCACAAGATGGCCGCACGGTTTCTGGAACCGTTGGCGATACGTCCGGTAAGTGGAGCCTGGGCTGACTTAGTGGGCCACCTGTCGACCTGGGATGCACTCAGTGCAGCCCTCGGAGGCATTCAGCTTGTGAGCCGCGTCGACGATGGCTGGCGCATGGATCAAACCCCGCTGAAGCATGGAGTTCATTGGTCCCTCCGGGTACCGAGGGCAGATCCAAAGGCCAAACATGCGGTGGTGGCTTGTCGTTTTGGTGCGCTTCTCGGGCAGGGAGGAGCACAGGCCGATATTCGGCGCGCAATTCACAGTCGGTGGGAACAAATGTTGCCAGCCAATTGTGTTCACACGTGGTGTGCAGACCACGGGGTTGCAGCCTTCACAAGGACATCAGATGCGATTCGATTCGCTCTTGAGCTGAATCAGAAGTTCGTCAATGTAGATGGAATGTTGCCGACAAGTTCAGACCCAATTTCTTTGGTGCCCGGCCGACGTGTGCCTGTTGGGGTCGCGGTTGGACCGGTGGTTGGCGGAACAGACGGTGAGACAGCATGGTTGGATGGGCCCGCAATATCAGAGGCCATCCATCTGGCTGGACGAGAATTTATGGAGCGAAGCCAACACGATCCGCTGTGGGTCCGGCGGGCTTCATCGGGTGAATGGGGGTTGGCCAGCAACGGGGTTTGTTGTTCCAGGGTTGCGGCCGCGGATGCTTGGAACGCCTGGGGCGGAGACGTTCACCGGTACGGCGACGAGTCCATGGTCGCTGGAGTGAGCAAAGACTTCAATGTGGTGCCCGTCGACGGATGGGCCAAAGATAAGGACGGGGCCGTGTTGTTCATTAGCCTCGGACCGAATCGGGGAGGCCCCATCCTTGAGGTGATCTCAATGGACAGGGACGCACTCCGGGACCTTCACGTGCGGGACTCCCAACTCGGACATGGCGAAGGCATGGTGATGGAGGACGGTCTGGCTGGAAACGATAAGCTTCAGTCGGAGGCTCTGAGTGGACCTACGGACGAAGATGTCTTTGGGTTTGGAGAGTCTATTGAGAGTCCCGCCCTTGAAGTGAGCGATGAAGATTCGTGGAAGGACCTCGGCTTCGGTGACGGCAGCGGGTCAAAACGTTAGCGAATGCATAGGAAAGGTGACTGATGAAACGTTTTTTGTTCTTGATGCTCTTGGTTTCATGTACCTCGAAGACTGGTGATTCGGGCAATGGATCTGGTGTTGTCGCATCTGGACCTGTCGATGTGACGGGTCGCTACAATGTTCAGATTGCAGCGGCCACCGGTTGTGAAGGGGAGGCCTTTTGGTTGGAAGATTGGGTTCCGGGTCCACTCACCATCGGCGATACCGACGGCAGCCTCACCTTTGATTTCATGGGGGGCATGACATTCAACGGTATCGTAGATGAGAATAAGAATTTCTCCCTGGGTGGCGAGGTCACCTTTGAGACGACTGAAAGTCTCGATACCGGGACCGAAGAGTTGATGGCGAGACTCGAGGTGCAAGGCCTGGGATCATTTACGAAACGAGATGGTTGTTGGGAAATGGACGGCGACCTTACTGTACTCGTGGACCAAAATAACGATGGTCTGGATTTTAATGACTGCACCTTAGAAGGACCGGTCAAAGCCACCCAGATTTCGGGTGGAGACTGCGACGGGATCCTTTGATGCGCATGATCGCTATGCAGGCCTTGTTTCTCATGATTGTACCCAGCGCCCAGGCGGCCGATATGGAGTACGGAATGGGCATGGACCTGTCCAGGGACCTGGGAGACTCGGGCCTTGACCAAGGTGCCACCCAGTTTGGGTTTGGTGTGGGTATTCGGGCGCCGATTCGGTGGTCACCCCACCCTGTGGTCGCAGTTCGAGCCGATCCGACCCTGTCCTTTCATCGAGGACAAGACAGGGTCGAGTGGTCTCAATTCGGTGGTGCGATTCCGTATGCGAGCGAGGACCACTGGACCATGCTCACTCAAGTTGGCATTGCGGCTGGGCCAGAAGTCTCTCCTTGGCATGCGTCGAAGCTCTCACCCTACGTCGGAAGTACTGTGGGCATAGGATGGGCCCGACACTGGCACAGCTTTCAGGGCCCCAGTGCAGTCTTGTTGGACCCCGAGTCCAATGACCTGAACAGTGGCAGCAACATTGACCCATACACGGATCAAATGGTGCCGATCGCTGGAGTGCATATGGGCTTGAGAATACATGATGTGCTTCCGTTCGCAATCGAGACTGAACTGGGCTACAACGTTGCCTTCATGCGAGAGAAGGCTCTTACCGGGGCCCGCCCAGCGTTGGATGCGGTCCGAACCGCATACGGGTTCAACCCCGTCCGTCTTGGAGTCAATGCTGTGTTCATCCGCTGAGGGATTGTGACATGAAACTTTACCGAGCAAAAATCGAACCCATCGCCCATTCCGTAATCGAGTCCCTGGTCAACAGTGGAGCGCTGGAAGTGGAGCCGGAAAACTATGCTGAGGCCGAACTTGATTTGGTCGCCATCATGGAAGAATATTCTAGGAGGGACTTTGCCCTTCGGGATGCGGTCAAGGAACACATGGCGAATCACGGTGTCCCATACGATCAGTATGGCCGAACCCGATCGCGCATGGCCCAAGACTGGGGGCACCCCACCGGTGACGATGTAGAGCGCCATCTTGCACGGCAGTTCACCGAGAACTTCATGATCTCGAACTTCGTGGAGGAAATCTACGGAGAGGACAAGGACATCTACAAGGGCATCATGGATATTCTCCGAGACAACAATGTCGACGAGCGTGCTCTTAGAGATGAAGCCCGTTCTAAGATCGCCAATGTTAGTGAAGGGTCCGTGGAATACGAGATCGCTATGTCCAAGGCCATGAAGGAAGTAAAGAGGCGACACGGGCTAATTTCCTGAGTGTATGTCCTCCTCCTTGTGTTGATGGGCTGCGTTGGTTCGCCAACAAGCAGCGGGCCCGTCGTTTCGGAAACTGCGGCGGTTGCGGCTACAGAGGCCACCGAGAAGCCTAAGGCCAGGAAAGAAAGCCAGGTCATTGCGGCAGTGACTCCTCCTTCGAGTGGAGAAGCCTCCGAAGTGGTGTTGGTCTGGCAAGGGATCTCACCGTTACACAAGACGTTCTTCCTTGATGAGCGAGCGATCGATCAGCTGGGACGTGACCTGTCAGCGCACGTCGTGCAGCCGGCCAATGTCTACATTTCCTTTGACTCCAAGTTGCACATTGGCCGGATTCTTCTGAGGCTGTTGCCTGGAACCGGTGTCGGACTTGTACCCGGAGATGCGGGCGATTTGAACCTGGCAGTGATTTCCCCAATCTTACAGGGTTTGGCTCGCTATCGGTCACGGGTCGCGGGGCGGTACGACACACGAGTGGAGGCATTTTATGTGGGCATAGACTCTTATCGTGGCTCCAACCACTGTCGCTTCAGCGCTGTGGGTCCGCAGCCACCAGACGGGACCATGGTCAACGGCTGTGTTCAGTTGAACGGAGTTGAGCAGTGTGGAGTTCCTACCGGTGGGGGAATCCGGTATGAACGGGAAGTTGCGGACGCGATCCGGGCCTGTCTCAGGTAGCCAGCGGCTCGAGTTCCTCTGCCATGGTCTCCTTGATTCGCTTCTTCATTCTTGTGTGAAGCTGGCTGACCCTGGACTCGGTGACGCCAAGTGCTGCGGCGATCTCCTTGAAGGTGCGGTCGTTGAAGTAGTACATCTCAGCGATGAGCTGCTCCCGTCCTGGTAGCGTCTCTAAACAGTCGCGCACCAGCAAGCCCACTTGTCGGCGATCAGTGAGGGCTTCAGGGCCTTCATTTCCATCGACCAGGCGATCACCGACACTGAGGCTGTCATCTGCCCCTTCCTCGGTGCTGACCAGGGTCCTAATATTTGAATTTTGGATTAGGTCGTTCAGTCGAGCTTCATCTACGTTCAGATCTTTGGCAACTTCCGCGTGGGTCGGAACGCGGCCAAGTTTATCTTTAAGACTTCGCCGGGACCGTTGAATCATTGTTGCTCGGTCTCGAACGGACCGGGGGACCCAGTCGTTCTTTCGCATTTCATCAACGATGGCTCCTTGCACACGAATGCGGGCGTATGCGGAAAACGACGGTGCGCGGTCTTTTTGGTAGCGGTCTACGGCATTGATGAGGCCGATCATTCCGATGTTTACCAGGTCATCTGGGTCGACGCACTGAGGGAAACGCCGAGCCATTCTGTACGCCACCTGGCGAACCATGGGGTAGAATTCAAGGATTAGTTTATCGCGTTCGGACGACATCTCACTCTCTTAGCTTTTGACAAGCATACCCAATCTTGGCGGTTGTGCTCAGTGTGGTGTGGATGGGCTGGACGTGACTTTCGCTTCGACCAGCTCGACTCCCATAGGAATTTGGTCTGCATCGACCATCCGAATCCGGTCTGCCAGCGGAGTAAGTCCGATATTTCTGTTCAGTTGTTTTCCCTCAATTCCCCACAACATGAACGCAATGTAGTGGCCTTCATGGGGGTACCATTGAACCTCATCGCCCCAAAATGAAGTGAGGCGATACCGTTTCCCAGAATTGATATCGAACAATTGAATCTCAGGTGGGCGGGCCGTCAGCTCCACCCAATCGGGTTGCCGTGCTTCCCACTTTTTCTGTCGAGCGAGTTCCCGTTCCCGGGCTTTCGGTGACAGCTCGTTCCATGTTCGTTGATCGAAGTTGCTGATTTCGGCGCCCTCGGTCTCTAGAATGATCCATCGTCCACCATCATGAGGAACGGCGCGTGAAACGGCTGGGAACAAATGGAGGCTCTCTCCGGTGCTTAATCGTGCCAGCTCGGTATCGGTTTCGGTGCTCCAAGCGACCATGTCGGCCTTCTCAGAAATATCCAGGCGGCTAACTTTCTGTTCGAGCCAAGGGAGCGCTCGCTCCACGGATCCTGTGTCGGCATCCAGGCTGTAGGGCCGGCGAACGTCTTGGTCATCCAGGGCAGTGAATAAAACAGCCTTACCTCCCTTGTAGGATACGAGGTCGGCCGGTTCACGGACGGGAATTGTCTTACTCTCCAATGTCAACGCGACGTGGTTGTACAGCACAATCCGAGGGTCTGTTTCAGACTGGGCAGGGGGCAAAGGAATCGCCAGGATGTCGGAAGTCAGCCACGCTCCACGTGCCGTTGGCCCTTCCGTAGGAATTGTGGTGATGGTCTTGTCCACGCCATTGAGGATGTGAGAGCCATGGGTGAGCTGAAAGTAAAGGTGCACTCCATCGGGTGACCAACTGTAGTAGGCGAATCGATTGGATCCACACCGAGCGAAGGCCATCTGAATATTATGGGTCATCGCCAGGCGCTTAATTTCGGCGTCGTTGCAGTTGGCGAATGAGTCATACACATTCTGGGTGAAGTCTCGCTCACCGTACATGGACTCGCGGTTGCATCCCAACAGACACGACAAAAAACCTATTAGCAGCCATCCATATCGCACGGTGTCCTCCGGGTAGTCAGCAGTCCCAACAGGCTAACCAGCCACACCCACCCAGGGTACCCCGTGACGGCACTGCAGCCTCCGGTAGACAAGCCCTTTGTACCGGTCACGATTTGCGCTGGTTCATCATTTCCATCGTCGAGGCGTACACCAGCGGTGTCGTCATCTGTCTCCGGCTCCTCATCGGGTGGTTCTTCTGAGGGTGTGGGCCGAAGATCGATGACCGCCACTTGTCTGCCCTGAGTCCAAACAGTGAGGTCTATCGACTCCAGTTCAAAGGGGACGGTCGACATGTCGACCACCAAGGTGACATCGGTTTCAATTCGAGCGGGCAATGCAACCGGTGTCCGTGCATCTCCCCAGAGTCCCCAGACCTTGGCACCCACTCGGAGGCCTTCGATGTCCAGTTCAACCTGGTCTTCGAGCATTCGGATGGCATCCACCCGGACAAGAGAGTCATCGGGGACGAATAAACCCCTCGGGTGTGAGAGGTCATCGATGAGAAGGGTCCAGGTGCCTGGTGCGAGTGCAGTGGAGTCCACAGCCCAATCCCGACCGCCCCCTTCAGCATCAACCGGTGCATGACCGGGGCGACTAAGGCTCACCGACTCCGCTTCCCCCGTCAGAGTGAATAGGCCACTGCTTGGGAGAAGTCGGTCAACCGGACGCAGTTCCGAGAACCCGGAACGGGTGAGGGCGATGGAGACTGGGTCATCGTTTCCATCCATCAGTATCGTAGTTGCATTG
>CAWVVG010000022.1:0-18435 GCA_963932775.1 uncultured bacterium | reverse complement strand
CCCGGCAATTTAATCTCTCGAAGCCCGCTCACTAAGTCCTCGATTCCTGCACGAATTCGTCCTGCCCGGCGATCCACCAAGGTTCCATCTCTCTGTACAGTCGCCAAGTTTCCTCGAAACAGAATCGAACCCTGGGTAATGGGCACACCGTTTCCGAGCGCCTCGAGCATGCCCCTTCGTATTAGGCGACTCGATCCAGGGTGGCCCAAGAGCGCGAGCAGTCCTTCATTGGTTGAGGCCGCCTTGCCCGGGGTGTGAGAAGTCATCACCTGCCCTTGACCGCCCCGACCTGCCAAGGCCTCGAAGGTTGGGGTGTCGGCCGCTGCCAGGGGCGTCTTGCCACCGAGTGCGGGGTTGGGATCGTCTCCCATCCCATCGAGTATTAGGAACAGCGTGCGCGGACCCGTTGATGCCGCCCCCGCCATTATAGGCACTGAAATAGCGCGGGAATCTTGGTCCATCTTTTCAAATGGTATGGCCCGACTCAGGTAGTCCACGACTCCCCTCACTGTGATTTCCAGATCCTCACTGGCCACCACAACCGCATTGGCATCCTCGGCAGCACTGAGCAGATCATCATGAATCCACCGCACGGACTGAAATGCCTCCAAGTAGGTCTCCGCCCGACGGTCCCGCTGCTCTTTCGCCCGACGCGGGAAGCGAGACTTGTGTTTTTCCTCATCGACGACGGCCAACACGAGTCCAGCACCGATCGCATCCGTACCCGTCGGTAGATACCGATGGAACGGTGGCACCAAGTGGGTGCCTTCAAGAATCATATGGGTCCGCTCTCGCACCGCTCGCCGTATGACCGCACGCACACCCACAGCGACCTGATCGCATTGTTGTCGATAGCCAGCCAGGACCCGCTCGCGTGGTTTGCTCAGCACCCGGCCTCCGGACAACATCCCACGAAACGAGTGATCGTGGAGTCCGGGCACCACATCGGCGCTCAAGACCGTCCGCATGGTCTCGCGAATCATGTCTGTACTGGTGACGAAACGAATCCCCAGTCGCCCCGCAAGCTCCGTGGCAAGGGTGGACTTCCCGGTTCCAGTCGCCCCACCCAGCAGCAAAAACAGCGGCTGCTCCGTGTGGCGCACCCAGCTGATGAAACGGTAGCGACGGATACAGCGCTCGTCTCCACGGGCGGCCAAGCGCTCGCAGACCTGATCGTCGACCTGAGACTCGGCCACCTCCGCTTCCCCTTGAGCCAAGAGCCACAGGTAAATTTCTTGAGCGATTCCCATCGCTTCGTCGTACTCAATGCCAGCGGTGGTGAGCTGCTGGAACACAATGCCCCGTGAGAACGGGTACACGGTGTCGCCATAGCGAACCAGGGCTGGTCCCACTTCCGCGACCGTAAACTGCCTCGCTGGAAACTCATCCTCGGGAATGCCCAGCTCGGTGAAGACCAGCCTGCGGGTGCGCCCCTCGAGTTCCTCTGCGGTGATCTCATCCAAGGGCCGAATCTCATCTCGAAGCATATTCGAGACCAAAAAGGCATCGGCCATCTCGATGCCCCGCTGGAGCAAGCTCGCGGTAACCATTCCGGTCTGGAACCGGTAGCGGCCATGGCGACTGACCACGGTGGGCCGATGCTTCTTTCCATCAGACTTTTTCGACATGGGTGTCATCGTAGCAGAGAGGGTGTGGTGATCCAGACCATCGGTCCAGACCTCGTCACCAATCTGTAATCAATTCGACACAACATTAGATTAAAAGACACTACAACTCATGCCGAACCAGGCCCAAGCTTAGCCCCAGGAAAACCAAAAATGCGCCTCACAGTCCACATCGTCATGGCACTCACAATCATCGGGTGCGGCAAGCCCAGGAATCAGTCTGCTGGCGGTGAAGCCACCAACCCGGGCGACCGGATCGTCATTCAAAACAAGGGCTCCGATACCCTCGTGAACGTGGCCCAAGCCTGGGCTGAGGCGTACAAAGATGTAAACCCATCGGTGGCCATCGCAGTCACAGGTGGGGGCTCCGGCACTGGCATCTCATCGATGATCAACGGAACTGTGGACATCGCGAATGCCAGCCGCGCCATGAAGACCAAGGAAATCGATAGCGCGAAGGCAAACGGACAATCTCCCATCAAGCACGTGGTCGGGTACGACGCACTCGCCGTTTTCCTGCACCCATCCAATCCCATCGATTCCATGACCATTGACCAAATTCGGTCCATCTATGCCGAGGGCGGAACGGCAGAGAAGTGGGCCGACTTGGGGATCTCCATCGAGGGATGTCCCTCCGACGAAATCGTCCGAATCAGTCGCCAGAACAACTCTGGAACCTACGCCTACTTTAAAAAAGCGGTGATCGTAAAGGGCGAATACAAGCTCGGCTCCAGGGATATGCACGGCTCGAAAGACGTGGTTGAACTGGTGGCAAACACCCCCTGCGCCATCGGCTATTCGGGCATAGCTTATGCCAACGACCACATCAAAATGCCCTGTATACAATCGAAGGAAGAAGGGCCTTGCGTAGTGCCCAGTGTCGCTACCGCAAGCGACGGGACCTACGCCATTGCACGCCCCTTGCTGATGTACACCTCCGGCGAACCCACGGGCGCCATCAAACAGTATATGGACTGGATTCTAAGCAGTGTCGGACAGTGCATTATTCTCGACAAAGGCTACGCAAGCGTGCGGGATGTTAGCTGCGGCTGAGCCGCCAGGGAGCACAGATGAAACGGTATGAAGCACGACTCGCCCACGATCTCGACGCCATCCAACTAAGGGTGGCGGGCATCGCCGATGCGGTTCGTTCAGCAGTCAATGAAGCGGTCACCGGACTCGAGACCTTCGACAAGGCACGCCTGTATGACGTGATCCTCGACGACCACCCAATCAACCGCGCCAGCCGGACCATCGACTCGATGTGCCACGCATTTGTGGCCCGACACCTGCCTGCAGCCGGCCACCTACGCTTCGTGTCCTCTGTGCTTCGCCTGAACATCGGCCTGGAGCGCATCGGTGACTACGCAGTCACCATCGGACGGGTCGGAGCCCAACTGGACCACCCCATTCCAGATGCCCTCATGGCTGACATCCGAGAGCTGGCGGACCAGACCATTCACATGCTTCGGACGGCCACCAGGGCATTCCTCGAAGAAGATGCGGACCTGGCAAGAGACACCAAGCCAATGGCCAAAGAAATTGATGCCGTGTACGACCGAATGTTCCACAATATTGTGTCTGCAGACGACGGACGGCCTCGCCCTCAAGTGGTGCGTATCCTCACCATCCTCGACCAAATTGAGCGGGTGAGCGACCAGGCCAAGAACATCTGCGAAGAGGCCGTGTTCGTAGCCACTGGTGAGACGAAGAAGCCCAAGGTGTACAAGATCCTCTTTGTAGATCGAACCAACACCCTTGTGAGCCAGTTGGCAAAGGCCATGGCGATCAAGGCCTTCCCTGAGTCTGGAATTTTTCACTCTGCAGGGTGGGCGCCCGAAGCCGCCATCGACCCAGCCCTGAGTCGCATTTCTGAAACCTTGGGGTTGGACACTGAAGACTTCGAGGTTCGGGAATTCAGCGACCTGACTCAGAGTCCCGCCAAGTACCACGTCATCGTGACGCTGATCCCGACAGAAGATGCGGACCTTCCACAGATACCCTTCCACTCCATCCTCCAGAAATGGAACCTTGGGCCTCGACCCGAAGGTGACCCCGCTTCGGTGGATGCCCGCCTCGAAGATCTCTCTCGCGACCTTCGGGCCCACATCCGGGACCTGATGGTCACACTGCGCGGAGAAGATGCAACCTGATGGGGGACGAGCAAACAAACACCGTGCAAGCGGAAGATGCAAGGACCCGAGATTGGTGGGTCGATCGCATCATGGCTGGAGTCATCTGGGCTGCGGGCATGTCTGCCATCGTCGCCATCGTCGCCATCTTTGTGTTCATCACCAAGGAGGGTGCTGGATTCTTCGGCATCAGCTTCAACATCCGCGAGTTCCTTGGCTCACCCTTGTGGCGGCCCACCTCCGATGAGAACCCCACATACGGAACCCTGGCGCTCATAGCTGGAACTGCGAGTGTCACTGGGTTCGCAGTGTTGACAGCCATTCCGTTCTCCCTCGGCGCTGCGATCTACATCTCAGAATTTGCTTCCCCTCGGAAGAAAGAATGGCTCAAGATCCTCGTCGAGCTCTTGGCAGCCATTCCCAGTGTCGTGTGGGGATTTATCGGCCTCAGCATCATGAACCCGATCATCATCGACCTGTTCAATGTTCCCATCGGTCTGAATATTCTCAATGCGGGCCTCATTCTCGGACTGATGAGTGCGCCCATCATGTGCACCATCGCAGAAGATGCTCTGAAGGCTGTACCAGACAAGTACCGTGAGGGTGCAGAGGCACTCGGTGCAACCAAATGGCAGGTCATCTGGCGGGTGGTTCTCCCAGCCGGCAAGAACGGACTGATGGCAGCAGCTCTGCTTGGTGTGGGCCGTGGATTCGGCGAGACTATGGCGGTACTGATGGCCTCCGGCCACTCGATCAATATGCCCGATTCGCCCTTCGACTCCGTTCGTGCGCTGACCGCGACCATCGCCGCTGAGCTCGGTGAGACCGCAAATGGTTCCGAGCATTATCAAGCACTGTTCGCTCTGGGTATTTTACTGTTCGTCGTGACCTTCTTCATCAACCTCGCCGCCGACTTGGTCGTCCGCGGAATCCGCAAGAAGTGACCATGTTCGCCCCCACCAAACTCAACCTAAAGAACCAGCAGAAGCAGAAGTGGATTGGTCGCCTGATGGGTGCCATGACCTTCACACTGATCGCTCCTGTGGTGGTGGTGCTCGCTACGCTGATCTCCCGCGGCGCCCCGGCCATTTCATGGGCCTTTCTGACCGAGGACCCCATCAACGGAATGACCGCTGGGGGCATCTTTCCCGCCTTGTTTGGGACCGTCTGCATTGTCATCGTCGCATTGATTGCCAGCGTCCCTGTGGGGGTTGCTGCAGCCGTCTACCTCAGTGAATATGCACCTGAGAACTGGTTTACCCGGATTATCAACCTGGCCATCATCAACCTGGCTGGTGTTCCATCCATCGTTCACGCATTGTTCGGAGTGGGCGCCTTCGTGCTCTTCTTAGACTTCGGCACTTCGATCCTCGCTGCCAGCCTGACCCTCGCGGTCATGACGCTTCCTGTGGTCATCGTATCCACCCGTGAGTCTCTCTCAGCAGTCCCCCACTCTTACCGGGATGCATGCATGTCCATGGGGGCCACCAAGTGGCAGACCATCTGGCGAGTGGTCCTGCCCAACGCCATCTCTGGAATCCTCACCGGCATTATTCTCGAAGTCTCCCGAACCGCCGGCGAGACGGCACCGATCATGTTCACCGGCGCCGCATTCTTCCTGCCGTTCCTTCCCCAGTCGGTCTACGACCAGACCATGGCCATGTCCTTGCACCTGTTCGTCGTATCGACTCAAGTGCCGGACGTTCCCGATGAGCTGCCCTATGGCGTCGCCTTGGTCCTCATCGGTATGGTCTTGGTCATGAATGCGGCATCCATCGCTTTCCGAATGAAGCTTCGACGGACACGAAAATGGTAGACCA
Source organism: uncultured bacterium (assembly GCA_963932775.1). GTDB lineage: Bacteria > Myxococcota_A > UBA796 > UBA796 > UBA796 > UBA796. The sequence goes on along the minus strand of CAWVVG010000022.1, from coordinate 12,858 downwards.
ACAGCCCACCCACCTCAGTATTCGAGATCTATCCATCGCCTACGAAGGCAAGGCGGCCTTGACCGACGTGAACCTCGACATTCGAAAGAATGAAATTTTCGGAATCATCGGACCCGCAGGGAGCGGAAAGACATCCTTCCTCCGTGTACTGAACCGCATGGACGCCAATGTAGAGAACATGTCCTACACAGGGACCGTCTTGTACAACGGCACGGACCTCCGTACCTGGCGCAACCTATACAGCCTGCGACGTCGGGTGGGAGTTGTCTTTCCCCTGCCCGTTGGTTTGCCCATGAGCATCTACGAGAACGTGGCATTCAGCCCCCGAATCCGGGGTATCAAGAAAAAGGCCACACTCGATGAAATCGTAGAGCGCTGTCTGCGAAGAGCCGCCCTATGGGATGAGGTCAAGGACCGCCTCGATGCCCTCGGAAGCCTGCTCTCCGGTGGACAGCAACAGCGGCTCACCATCGCCCGAGCGCTGTCACAAGAGCCCGACCTATTGCTGCTCGATGAATTCTCCATCGCGGTTGACCCAGTCACCACCATGCGCATCGAGGAAGTACTTAAAGAGCTGAGAAAGGAACTCACCATCGTGCTGGTGACCAACCTCGTCCAGCAGTGCCGGCGACTGGCCGACCGCTCCGCATTCTTCTTGCAAGGAGAGTGTGTAGAGGTGGGAAACACCGAGGACTTCTTTACGGGAACCGTCAAAGACCAACGAACCCGCGACTATGTGGAGGGACGTTTTGGCTGAGACACCCGCAATTCTGACCGAGAATTTGAACCTCTGGTATGGGGACTTCCAGGCCTTGTTCGACGTGAACCTGTCGATAAAGGCGGGGAAAATTACGTCACTGATCGGCCCCTCAGGGTGCGGCAAGTCGACCTACCTGCGCTGCATCAACCGAATCAACGAGCGATTCGACTACGTTCGAACCACCGGGCGGGTGGAGGTCATGGGCCACGATGTCTATGGACCCAATGTGGAACTGGTGCAGGTGCGCCGGAACATCGGCATGGTGTTTCAGCGCCCCAACCCATTGCCCTTGTCGATCCGAGACAACATTCTGTTCGGCCACCGACTCCATCACCCCACCGGAACATCCAAGGCGGAACACGACGCAATCGTAGAGTCCGCCCTGAAGACCGTGCTCATGTGGGATGAGACCAAGGACCGCCTAAACAGTCCCGCGCAGAGCTTAAGTCTCGAAGGCCAACAGAAGCTGTGCATCGCTCGTCTGCTGCCCGTTAAGCCCGCTGTGTTGCTCATGGATGAGCCCTGCTCTGCCTTGGACCCCAAGGGCACAGAAGCGGTCGAGGAACTCATCTGGACCCTGCGTGGTAAATACAGCATCTTGATGGTCACCCACAATATGGCCCAGGCCCGGCGGGCCACCGAAGAATGCATCTTCATGCTGATGGGCAAAGTGATCGAGCACACCGCAACCGACCAGATGTTTGTTGCACCCCAGCACCCAGAAACAGCCGACTACATCGAGGGTCGCTACGGGTGATGAGTCAGTGGATGAGGCGAGGATTAAAACCCTGCCTGCATGCGCAAGAATACTCCAGTAGAGGTCAGGTCTGAATCCACCTCGGGGCGAGTCGACTCATAGGTCAGGCCCACTGAGGTCTTCTTGGCGATGTCTCGGGTCAACCCAGCGCGAAGTGTTGTGTGCCCGTCATCATCGGTGTCGGTGTCCGGGTCCCACTGGTCGTGGCGGACAATGACACTTGCGATGTCCTGAATGTTGATCACAACAGCAGCAGACATGCCTGCGCCCTTGGTGTCGCCGTCATCGGCACCCGCATACTCTCCCCAGACCTTTCCAAGCTTGTGGTCCAAGCCGATTGCTCCAACCATGGTGGTGGTGCCATCCACATCGTCCACGGTGTACACATCCTTGCTTGCAAACACCGTGAGCGGAAGCGAAATGGAGCCACCATTGAGTGGGTCTACCGTCACCCGAACCTGAGTCGCCTTGGTGGGGTTTGACTCTGGATTGCCCTGGCCCTCGCCGTTGACCACAGATGCCGCCCAACGAACCAGACCTTCGCTATGGTCACCCTGAAGATGGATGCCCAGATCCGAAGAATTGAGCAGGCCTTCCTGGTCCGTGAAGCTCTGGGCGACCCAACGATGGCCCCAGAATTTTTCACTCACTCCCACATAGGGAGTAGGCGCAGCGCCGACCCTCAGCTTCATGTCGGAGCCGAGCTTGGCTTGAAGGTAGGCGTACTTGAGAAATAGCTCGAGCTGCCTGTCATTGGTGCGGCCGACGTCGGTGGTGATCAAAACCGAGAATGTGTCATCGATCTTGGCCTTGGTCGTCAGATACACCCGCTGAATTTCAAAACCGTTGGAGATAAGGTCTCCTGTCGGCTCATCTTCCGAAGGAGGGTCGCTGAGTTTGGCACCGTAGTTGGCATAAATCTTTGCACCAAGGGTCACGTCCTCCGAGGTACCGGCTTGTGCAGGAACATCGCAAAGGCCTGAAATGGATGCAACAGCCACAAGCAGTCGAACAAAACATGATGTAGTGGGCTTGAACATAGCGATTCCTTGTAGGACCGAAATGGACCGATACGAGCCAGGTTGACCTCGAAGGGTCGTAATAATTAACGTTTATGACGAAACCATTAAATTACGGCCCGATGCTGATTTTTTTAGCGGGCAAAGTCAGCCAAAAAACGGAGCCCTGGGGACGGTTTGCTTCCACCCCAACCTCGCCGCCCATTGTGTTGACCAGGTGCTTGACAATGGCCAGCCCAAGACCGGTGCCCCCAGCCTCTCGAGAGCGGCCTTTGTCCACCCTATAGAATCGCTCAAACAAGCGTGGGCGGTGTTGAGACGCGATGCCCACACCATCGTCTATGACCTCCACTCGGATCTGCCCCACCGTACGGTATGCCCGAACCCAAACATGTCCGTTCTCGCTTCCATACTTCACTCCGTTCTCGATCAAATTGGTCAACACCTGTTCCACTGCCCGCTCGTCAGCGAACGCTTGGGTCCCCTCATCGAGTTCATTGACGACAGATACTTGTCGCCCGGTAGCCAAAGACTGAACGGAGGTGATGGTTCGACTCACCACGTGAAACAGGTCGATGTCAGCCATCTCAAAACCGAGGCTACCGGCTTCAATTCGCGCAAGGTCGAGCAAGTCTGTGACCAAATTCGTGATTCGTTCCGCGTTTCGGTGGATGGCGGTCACAAAATCCTTGGCCACAGCCTCATCATCCAAGGCACCATCCAAGAGGGTCTCACTGTTGGCACGAATGACGCTCACGGGTGTGCGAAGTTCATGGCTGACATTGGCGACAAAGTCCCGCCGCACAGCCTCCAGTCGCTTCAGCTCACTGATGTCATGGAGCACAAACACTGCTCCCCAAGGTGGGCCTGGCCGCGTGACTCTGGCCTCGATGATGTGCTCACTTCCAAGTGAAATCTCCAACACCGCATCTTCCTCTCGGCTCCCCACCAACATGGCCATCAAGTCGCCGCCAAGCCCCAAACGGCTCAGAAGTTCTCCCCGGGAGCGGCCTCGAAGTCCCAGCATCAGCACAGCGGCCGGGTTGATTAGGTCGATCCGGCCCTCCTCGTCGACAGCAACCACTCCGGTATCCATCGATGCAAGCACGGCCTCAATTCGCCCATCGTCTTGCTTGTTGGATTCCTGGATGGGGCCTAAATTCTTCTTGGTCGACGAAGCCCCAACAAGCCAGCCAAGACCCGCCCCTATCGCCATCAACACACCGACCCACACAGGACTCATTGTGGGGGCCTTGGGTCGGCTTCAGAAACCACGAACCGGTAGCCTACGCCCCAGACGGTATCGACATATTCCGCAGCAGTTGGACCCAGCTTGGACCGAAGACGCTTGATGTGCACATCGACAGCCCGGTGGGTGATGGCAGTCCCCATACCCCAGACCAAGTCGATCAATTGTTCCCGGCTCTGTACCCGGCCTTTTCGTTCCATAAGAGAACACAGCAGTCGATACTCAACCGCCGTAAAGGCGATTTCCTCCTCACCGACCCAGGCCCGGTGAGCGTCCACGTTCACTCGTACGATGCCTGCTTTAAGAATCGTATCATTGCCTTCCGCTGCCCCTTCGGTTCGCCTGAGCACAGCCTTGACCCGCGCCAGTAGTTCCCGTGGACTGAACGGCTTGGTGACATAGTCATCCGCTCCCACGTCAAAACCCTTGATGCGATCCTCCTCCTCACCCCGAGCAGTGAGCATGATGATTGGAATGGTCCGCGTCTGTCTGTGCGCCCGAAGCTGGGTGCAGATGTCATGACCAGACATGTCCGGCAGCATCAAATCCAACAGAATCAAGTCGGGAACAGGTGTGCGACGGGCGGCCCGCAAACCTTCCACTCCGGAGGGTGCCACCCGGGTACCAAAGCCCTCTTTCTCGAAATTGTATGCCACCGTCCGAGCAATATCAGGCTCGTCTTCGATGATAAGTATGAGGTGAGACATGACCCCCGTATATCTGGAATCTGTGACAAATCGATCAACACTACCGATGGGTCGTGTATCGTTGGCCGGATCGACGAGGATTCGTACCATGGATGAACACAGTGCCGCCGACCAACAACGACTCAAGCTCGCCTTGTCTGAACTGGATGCAGAACTCGTCCAGATGATCGAAAATTTGAAGGAAGCCACGGAGACCGTAGAGCTCGATCAAGGGCAACAGGGTCGCTTGAGCCGCATCGATGCCATGCAAGCTCAGAAAATGGCCCTGGCCCAACAGAACCGAGCTCGCGTACGCTTGACCCGGGTTCGCAACATCCTCGAGATGGCCCATGAGGACGACTTTGGGTACTGCGGAGAGTGCGGTGAGCCCATCCCCATGAAGCGGCTGCTCGCCCGACCCGACTCGGTACTCTGCATAGAGTGCGCCGCCGAGCGAGAGCACCGATAAGCCCCTTAGTCCTCCACCAAGGCTTGGATGTCCACAGGATCCATCCACACCACGCTGCCCTCCGCGACATAGCGCTCGTTGATTCGGGTCAAGAAGTCCTGCAGAAAGGTCTCGGCAGCAATGGCTGGCTCCGGCCCTTCCGGCCCATCCTCGTCCGTCATCACCGGCTCATCAAAGCGGTCGCGCATATTGAGCGTCCCGATGTCGTGAATGTGAAAGTACCAAGTGTTGATTCGCCCTGCCCGCCGATGATTCAGCGCGGATCGCAGATTCTGAAAGCTCACTTCAAAATCATCCGATCGATACGCAATGTGAATCTCCACATCGAAGAAGTCGATCATGAACAACCCGGTAGCTTGCTGCTCAGCAACCTTCACAGTGCTCGAATTGAAGCCTGGTAGATACAGTAAATCCGACATCGGAGCGTCTTGGCTCCAGTGATCGATGTCTCCCAGGTGCCACGGGACAGTGCGGTCACGGTTGGCCCAAGGAGCCGGGTCCTTGCCTCGCGTATCCGATGAGCGGATGCCGTCATACGCCCACGCGCTCGCAAACATGCTCAAGTCAAAGCCCGTGCGGTCCACAGTGGGCCGGGCCACTTCACGGTACAAACGGATCCAATCGTAGTCCCACATGCGGTGTCGATCGGCGCCAGTAATGAACCGTCCACCCCCTGGAATGTTCCGATCTACCAACTGCACCCGGGGCTCCAGCATTCCCCGGTAGCACTCCCAGTCACCGAGTGGACAATACTCCGGGTCATCCGGAAAACAGGCCTGAGGGCTGGCGTTGCGAATCCAGTGGGGGTCATCGCGGTCGCAGCGGTCCGGATTGGAAGCGTGTAGGCCGTCGGTGCAGTGATAGCAGGGTCGGTTGTGGAGCAACACGCCGAGACTAAATCCGTAGTCAGAGAGCTCCCCAATGATCCCGGTCTCACCACACTGCTCTGCTTTCTGGACAAAGTTGTCGCTCAAGGCGAGCGCCACAGGCACATCGAGGGAGGCCAGCAAGGCTGCGTTGGCCCGAACCAACAACATTTCCCGCTGAAAGCTGCCCTCCTCGCCGAGGCATGGCTGGCCCATATTTGCGTCGGAAGGTTCTTCGATGGAGGTGAACAAAAAGGCGTGCACTGGAGGCAGCGGGTCCACCGAGGACCGCGCGGCAACCACCATCACCGCAGCATCTTCACCGGACTCAGTGCTCAAGATGATGGGGACATCCCCCGCCGATCCGGGCTGGGCCATGCCCAATGGCTCGGTGGGCAGAATCCGCTCTTCCTCGATGCCCGATTCGCTGATCAAGACCAGTCTGTGTTCAGACTCATCCGCCACCAGCACCCAAGCCACCGACTGACCGGTGACGAGGCGAGTCGGAACTCCGCCCAGCCGATGCTCGACCGGAGAGCCCCCACCGGGCGCCACCCGCACCACATGTCCGCCTTCGGTGCTGACCCAAGCGGCCCCGAGTTCATCCACCGCCATGTGCATGACTGGGCGAGAAATCGGTGTGGCGTCGATCACCGTGAGGGTGTCGATGTCCAAAAACACCACGCGATTTCCGGTCTGATCGAGCACGATGAGTCGCGACCCATGCACAGCAATGTCACCGGGAACAAACTCCAACAAGGCCTTTCGCAGGACCGTTGGCTCAGAGGACGTCGTTGAGATGGCGATCGCCCGATGACTGGCGGAGGTGAGTACCACCGCATGCTCCCCAGGCACCGCCACACACGGCCCCACATATGTACCCGAAGCCGAGAGCTGGGCTGGCAGGGGCGGGTGGCGAATCACCCGGTTGAATGTGTACGCTTCGGGGCCTTCACGCCCCACATCCATAATCTCAAAACGAGCGCCCCCTGCCTTGAGTAGGATCAACTCATCATTGACGGCATCGGTACACATGCGGATGGTGGCCTGGGGGCTGACGATGTGCCCTGCGGACCAGTCGGTCCCACCTCTACACACGCCATCCTCGTCGAGGCTGCCCCCCAAACAGTGGCTTCCCATGGGGTTGATCCAGGCCGCGCTGAGGGTCCGAATGACCGTTCCAGATTCGCCCAAGATGTAGGTGTCTCCATGGGTGGAATGAACGAGCGCATCCCGAAGCCCTGAGAAGTCAATGATGCTGCCAGATCCCACATCCTCAATGGACAGACTCGGTACAGCTGCACCCGTGTCTCCGCCACCGCTCGGATCACCGCTCTCCGAAGGCGGGCTCCGGCGAGCGGTATCGTCTGCGTCAGGGCCTCCTTTTCCGGAGTCTTGTTTTCCGCCGCCACAGGCCACCAAAATGAACAGAAACCACCTCATGGCACCTCCCCAATGGATGCCGGCAGCGGCGCGGTTGCCAGGCCTATGGCCGAGCCCGTCACACCGGTTCCCGCGTACCACATTTTCAACTGATCCCCGTCCACGGCGAGCGCAGCACCGAGGACCCCACCACTCTCCCAGGTACCCGGTTCGACACTGGGGCCCAGAATTGGCGTGTTCATTCGTGTCCACGACAGACCATCTCGACTCGCAGCAAAACCAATCTTGAACTGACCCCGATCACCGCCGGTATAGGTCATCAGGTACACCCCGTCATGAACGACTATGTCGGCACTCTTGACCTGACTTTGTTCCCAAGAATCACCACCCCGGCCCACAAATACCGGGTTCTTGCAGTACCGGTTCCACTCCACCCCATCCAAGGATTGGGCGTGACCGATTCGATGGTAGCCCGTGCTGTACAGCATTTCCCAGTGCCCATCCGGGTGTTGCACCACCGCTGGGTGGGCGACCGCTGGCCCAGACCAGCTCTCCTCCTCCTCGACCCATCGAAACACCGGACTCTCCGGTAGGTCCACCACTTCGGTGGGTGTGGTGCCTTCGGCCAGACCAATGTTCAGGTCCCCCAAGGGATCCGCCCGACCGGTGTAGTACACCCGCCACCCATCGCCATGGGACACGATCATTGGGCTGTTGGTCGCATACCGCTTCCAGCTGCCCTCTACGCCACTGGGACCCAGTGCCACCCCGCTATCTTGAGTCCAGCTCAGACCATCGGGTGAGGTCGCCACTCCGACCGTGTAGTCCTCATCGGTCGTGCCCGCGTACCACATCACCCAGCCGGTATCGGTGGGGGCCACACTGGGCAGCATCGCACCCGCGGAGTCAAAGCTTCCTTCGATGCCTGGAGACAGCACAGGGTTGAGCGTATGCCGGGCAAAGGAGGGCAGATAAGGCATTGCATCGAGCGGCCGAGCATCTCGGACAATGCCATCCGCATACCCAAAGGGGCGCACATCCAGGGTCACCGAATCCACCAGAGAAGACTCCATCGTCTCGAGGGTGGCCAGCAGGGTGTTCTCGCCCACATCGAGCGCCGTTGTGCACACTTGGGCTGCACCCAATGCATCCGTACGCAGATCGGCCCCGATGCAGTCCAACCCAATCCAAACATCCACCACGGCATCCGCCACCGGTTCCCCATCGTGGGTCACCGTCACCGTGGCGCAGAAGGTCCCGCATTCATCCACCGTCGAGACCCCGTCCGACGGAAGAACGGAAACCGCCCACCGCTCGATCAGGGGAGGCTCGCCGGTCTCGATCGGTGCCGAAGTATCCGATGGTGGAGCGGACCCTACACCCGAGGTGTCGGCTTTTTCCTTCCCTTCGCACCCAAGCGAAACCATTATCCAAAGTTGCCACCTCATGATCGCCTCACCCGTCGGAACATCAAGCCCAGTCCAGCGAGTACCCACCAAGGATGCACCCCGTTGCGACTGAGGTGTGTGCAGCCCTCGCTCTTGGGCTCATCGGTGTGTCCTTCGGGGTCGGCCGGGGTGGTTCGTTCAGGCTCACCAGAGTCTTCAACCGCCGCGGGCTCACCGCCAGTGTCCGGCTCACTGCCCGTGTCCGGCTCATCGCAGTCTGAGTCCAGCTCAGATGGCACTCCATCGCAGTCGTGATCGGCCCCCATCATGCCACACGCTTCAGCAGCGCCAGGGAACACAAACGGGTTGGTGTCGTCGCAGTCCCCTTCTTCTACGCTCACACCGTCATCGTCCAAATCGACCACATCGGGCTCCGGCGATCCGAACCACACAGGCGAGAGCCACAGGTGCTCCATGGCATCGTCGCCTCCATCGGCACACCCATCCTCAAACCACAGAGCCCCGTCGATGACCACATCAATAAGCAAATAGGCCTCGATCTCTGATGCAGGGATCCATGCCTCCCAGCGACCCGCCTCTGTGCGCTCCAGTTCCCACTCACTGGTGGGCCCCATTGCGACCACATTCGACACAGTCCAGTCATCCGCGACCGGAAATCGAACCTGAACGGAGACACCGGTGTCAGGGGGCAGCAACAACTCTTCACCCATGCCTGCAACGGTGGCTCCGGAAGCCTCCGACACCTCCAACACCACCGGCAATTTGGGTCCGGTAGTCGTGTAGGTACGTCGGGCACGGAAAGCCTCATACAGCCCCACCCGGCCAAAGCTCCCTGGCACCTCCAGCACCGCCCCGGTGAGTCCGCCACCGTAAGGGTGGTGGTCGAGAACGGTATCTGTACGACAGACATCACCGGGGTGCGTGTCGTGATTGTCCGTACCGCCCACCAAACCAATCTGATGACCATGGCCTTCCGGATCCAGCGCAAACCGCACAGTGCCCGAGGCTGCGAACCCGCTCCATGGCGGGTCGAATCCCGAGGTCGAATCCAGTGAGCTCCCATGCTCGGAGTAGGCCTCAACCACCGGTGACCAGCGGGGATCGTGGCAGGACCAATCGGTCGGCATGGGCTTGTCTACGCCCGGATGATGTGGAATCAGCAATGCGGGCCCAAAAGTCGACTCCACACCGCCCATAAAAGTAGACAAGGCGGCACAGTTGGGCACCACATTGGAGAGGCTTCCGCTGGGCTGTAGGTCGCCCATGCTTACGCCCGAGAGAATCGTCTTGGTGCCGAAAAACAGCAAAGAGCGATGGCCGAGCTCCGCACCTCCTGGCAACTCAACGAAGATTTCCGCGCCCGGTAGAGTCACGAAACCACTCGAGGGATCGTGAAGTTCATTGACGCTGTGAAATACCGTCTCGAAGGCTTCCGCGGTGGTGGTAGCCGCCACCGCAGTGACATGATCCACAGTCGCCAAGAAGTCGAGCCCATTCGCCAGCGCGATCTCACCCAAGTCTGCGACAGAGCCACAATCCGCAGGCGTGTCGTCCGAGGCTCGAATGCAGTGGCCCAGGTCTGCGCTGCCTCCATCCCCGGATGCACCCGTATGAGAGTGGATGTCGCCAAAGACAAACGTATGCCCCTCGAACTCCTCGACACCAAAAGCCACCGCCACCCACATTAACCACATCGTATATCCCACTTACAGAGCCGCCTGGTTGAGCCGTAATCGGCCACCCAGTTGACACGCCAGCCGGTCGGGCTTTGCGCCACCGAGGTTTTCTTGGGAGCAGAGCTCCCGCTGGAACTTATCGTCGCCACACCCGAGACCGGGCCATGAGAACATCTTGGAGGACTCAGCACACATCAAAAAACTCCTGGACACACATTGTAGGCTCGTTGGAGGAGGTTCGGCATGACCCTATTGGCTGTAATGATTGGGGGGGCCCTAGGATCTGCCCTTCGATTTGGTCTGAGTGTACGGTTCAACCCTGCGAGCAGCACGGGTTTGCCCGTGGGAACGCTGGTCGCGAACATCGGTGGATGCTTGCTGATCGGCTGGTTGGCAGCAGCCCTGTCCAATGCCTCTGAACCGGTGCGTTTGGGGGTACTGGTCGGTGTGCTCGGAGGTTTCACCACCTTCTCCAGCTTCGGGTTGGAGGCCATCCGCTTGTTTCAAGATGGACAGACTTCCGTGGCGATTGCCTATGTCGCCATCAGCAATGTGGGCGGCCTGCTCGGCGTCTGGATGGGAACCCGAATCGGCGGATAGCGGGCCCACACAGCGGGGGCAGTTAAAACACCTGCATGCGTCCCAATCCCCCGCCCCTCCAGACCGACGGCATTCATTTTCACCCGGTGATTCCGCTCCCGAAAGAATATGAGATCTATGACTTTAGCGAGGGCTATGACCCGAATCGGACGCTGAGTCACCCCTACGGCATCGGACGATACGATGAGCTTCGTCCCGGCATGTACAAGGGCGAACAGTTTGAGGGCATTCGGAACATTCACGTGGGCATCGACATCGGATGTCCAGCGCACACCGCGGTCAATGTGTTCTTTGATGGCACAGTTTTTAAGTTGGGAAACAACGCGCTTCCCTATGATTATGGGCCCACCATCATTACCCGACACCAGTGGTCCGGACAGGTGGTCTACGCACTGCACGGCCACCTATCGACCGCGTCCTTGAGTCGATGGAGCGAGGGCGACCAACTCAAGGCCGGTGACGCTTTGGCCACCGTGGGCGAGAGCCATGAGAACGGCGGATGGAACCCCCACCTTCATTTTCAGCTGTCTCTCGTCGAGCCCGAGGCACACGATCTCCCAGGCGCCGTGAGCGCCGAAGATCGCGACTGGGCCCGGCGTGCCTTTCCCGACCCCAGACTGGTGCTGGGCGCCCTGTACTAAGCCCAAGAAGGGTCAGCGAGCGAGGCCATCCAAGGTGACAATCGCGCCCAAGCTGAGCACACTAGGCCACACCGTGACTTCATCTATGACCCCATCAAAGCGGTGGTATTCGGACGCCTCCTCTGCGCCAATATTTCGGGTCATCATGCCCAAAATCAAGGCTTCATCCGTGTCCAGAGAAGCCGCTGGAATCAAGGAACTCACCAGGGTCGACTCGATGACGCCGTCCACATACAGCTCGCCAACACCATCCCGATCGAGGGTAAAGAACATGCTGTGCCACGCGCCATCGGACACATTCGTTGTACCGCTCGTCATCGTGCCCGGGGTCAGTCCTGAGTCGAGGTAGTGCGTGGCCACACCGCCCATGCTGACATGCAGTCCAAGCCCCCATCGCCCATCGGTATCTGTGGCATTGCTCTTGCCCAGGATCATCCCCGTCGATGAAGTCTTAAACCACAGTCCATAGGTCCAGTCCCCGAAACCCAGATCATAGACATCGCCGAACTCGACTCGACCATCAAGATCTGAAAAATCGATCGCCGTGTTTGGGTCGGTGGCCAATGCACCCGGCACTCCATACATCGAGGGGCTGATGTCCCGATAAACACCCGGCGCTACACCCTTCACGTCGTGCGCCACCGGGTCCCCATGGTCTTCGGACAGCCGCCAATACGAAGCGGGACCCAGATCCATGGCGCAGCGAGCATAGCAGTCGGGATACCACCCGCAATTGGGGAGATCTATGGCGCCATCGCAGTCGTTGTCTACGCGATCACCGCAGACATCGTACGCGCCAGGATGAATCGCGTGATCGTCGTCATTGCAGTCGCCGCCCAGGGCCGTGAAGCCATCTCCGTCGTTGTCCACAGGGACCGGCTCGGAACCGGTATCGGAGCCTGGGGGGCGGACCGACCCTGTGTCGCCGGGCTCATCGGTGTCGCGACTGGTGGCTGTGTCTAAGGAAGCTGAATCGGACACAGATGGTCCGGAGTCTTGTCCCTGGATGTGTGCATCCACCTTGGCCCGACAGCCAACCGCGAGCATTCCGACCCACATCCACATTGTCATCCGGCCCGATCCTCATTTTGCTCGATGGAGCTAAAATACACCTTGTTTGGGTCCAGCAATCGCCCAACCTCAGCCAGCATACCCTTCGCAACGGCCCGATGACCGGCCGATGTAGGGTGCTCGGCATCATTTTTCAGACACCCGACCCCAGGATGGTTCTCCTGGAAACCACTGAAATGGGGCCCATCCTCCAACCGCATCATTGAAGCTACCGACAGTCCCATGCCCTTCGAATGAATATCCACCGGTGGTCTCAAATCCAATAGACTCCT
>CAWVVG010000021.1:0-18649 GCA_963932775.1 uncultured bacterium | reverse complement strand
GCAGCAACGGGTGGCGGGGCAGCAACGGGCACCATCGCCGGAGGACCCGATCGAGGTGGCGTCGGCTTGACACCGATCCGGGCCGCCTCTCTCAACCCTTTAATCGCCACCTGTAGATCGGGATCTTGGGGCTTACCGCTGATGGTTGCATCCGGTGACCACGGCACCTCATCCGAATACGAGTCCGCCATGGAGCGAACACGACCAGGACTGGGGGGAGGTACGCTCGGTGGCTCTCTGTTCAACATGGTCTGAAGATCTCGGCTCTCAAACATGGCCGATGCAGCAAGTTGGTCATGGCCATCATCGAGCATGGCCGAAATCTTGTCACGACTCCAGAATGCGGTGCACTCGCCCTTGGCGCTGGCCACCTGTCGCCGGCTGTACTGTCCCGTCTTGTTGAAGACCTTCCCCATCTTCTGGGGAGATGCGAGCACTTCTTCAATATCGGGTGCTGGAGCCCTGGATGATTTCGCGTTTTGTGTGGAGGCCGCCCATGTCCGAATATCCGAACCCCCAACCTTTATGGCCACCTCAGAGAGCACGTTGGCCACATCGAGGGGTGTCGGGCGCTCAGCAGGATCGTGAGCGAGCATGGAGCACAGGAAGTGAATCACAGGGTCTCGTCCCGCAAGCTCCCCCATCTCACTCCAGTCCACAGCGATCAGTCGATCCACAACGACGTCATCGTGGGCATCTCTGGTTTTGGGAATCGCGCCCATGGGCTCATTCGACAACAGGGCAAACATCACGATTCCAAGCCCGTACACTTCCGAGCTGGGTAGAATCGGGTGTTCTTCTGGAGCCCGACCGGTGGGCCGGTTCGGTCCATAGCCGGACAAGCTCACGGAGCCTCGGCCATCCACGTACACATCTCCAGGGTTGACGTCGCCATGCAGCGCATCGTCTTCTTCGGCGATCGTAAGAATGTCTGCTAGAGACGCGATCACCTCCAAAGCTACGGCCATAGGAACCCGGCCAATCTTCAGTACTTCGGTGAGCGGCTTACCCGGAGGTGTGCCTTCGTCCGTAAGAACTTGCCCTTCATCTCCTGACTCTCGGGTGTAATACCAGCTCACGTCGACCACTCCGCTTGGCTATTGATAGCACATCAGTCCGATCTCGAACCCTCGGTAAGTCTCGATTGTAGAACAGCCCGAACTTCCTCGGGGTCCGCCCGTCCAGAAAACTGGCGCATGATCGCACCAATGAAGAAGCCCATCAAGCGATGCTGTCCTTGGTGAAACCGTGCGACTTCATCTGGATGAGCGGTCAACACAGCATCGACCGCAGCCTGGATGGCTGCCGAATCATCCACTCGGGCCAAGCCCCTATCCGCCACTCTCTGGGCAGCACTTCCACCTTGTCCGCACAGTTCAGCCAGCAGGACCCGGGCTACATCCCGTGTGATGGTCCGCGTCGAAACCATGCCCACCAATGAGACCAATTCCACGGGGCTAAGCCGCAGCCCCTGTGAGCCGTGTTCGTTTATCCATTGAGATATCGGACCCAAAACCCACTTGACCATGTCCGATGCCGCCCCACCCGACTCAACCGCGGCCTCAAACAGGGCGCGCTGGGGAGGGCTGCGCATCAGCGTCTGTATATCCTCAGCCTTTAGCCCATATCGTTGCTGAAATGACTGCTGAGCCTCCACATCTGAATCGAGGAGCCATCGGTCCAGGGGAACTCCATCAAGCCGCTCAGCCGCATCGTTTCGATCGGTCGATTTAACGGCCACCACACCCAGATCTGGGTCCGGAAAATAGCGATAGTCGGCGTCATTTTCTTTGCTTCGAAGCGGCACGGTATCGTTGCCGGTCCAGCTTCGAGTGGACTGAACTACCCGCCCACCCGACGAAAGAACCGAACGCTGTCGGGCGATCTCGTGGCGCAAGGCCCGAGCGACAAATCGAAAACTATTGATGTTCTTGAGCTCGACCCGGGTCCCAAGTTCACCTCCGGGCTCTCCGAGGCTGACGTTCGCATCGCATCTAAAGTGGCCTTTCTCCATGTCTCCAAGGGTGACTCCGGCCCGGACCATGACCCGATGAAGCATGCGCATCCAGGCCTCTGCCTCTTCAGGGCTGTGAATATCTGGGCGACCCACGACCTCGATCAAGGGCGTGCCACCGCGATTCCAGTCCACAGCAGATCGCTCCCCCTCATGGCTGAGCTTGCCAGCATCTTCCTCCATATGGATTCGTTCCAGAGCAAATCGCTGACGGGATCCCTCGATGGATACCTCCAGAGAACCCCCGACACAGATGGGTCGATCAAATTGGCTAATCTGGTACCCCTTGGGGCTGTCCGGATAAAAGTAATGTTTGCGAGCAAAAACACTGCGATCCTGAACGATACAACCCAGGGCCATCCCCGCTCGAACCGAAAGGCGTACAGCCTCGTCATTGACCACAGGAAGGGCCCCGGGATGGCCAAGGCAGACCGGGCACACCGCAGTGTTGGGGGGCGCTCCGTGGGCAATGGGGCACCCGCAGAACATCTTCGTCCGCGTATTGAGCTGGCAATGGACTTCGAGTCCTATGGTGGGCACGAGCGCAGACACAGGGCTCCTCACAGCTTCTTTGACCTAACACACGCTCAGGCGGGATATACCGGGTGGGCCAGTAGGAGTCTGATATGGCCAAGGTATTCCTGCCCAAGGGCACACGGGATCTGATGCCCGGAACCATGAACCGTCGTCTGATGGTGATCGATACCGTACGAGAAGTCTTCTCGCGATATGGTTTTGAGCCCTTAGAGACACCCGCATTCGAGCGGATTGAAACCCTGACGGGCAAATATGGCGACGATGGCGAGAAGCTGATGTTCCGCATCCTGAAGCGTGGAGAGGGAGGGACAAAGGGCCAGGTTGATCTCGCCCTTCGGTACGATCTGACCGTCCCACTCGCGCGTGTCATGGCCATGAATCCAGGGATTCCCCTGCCCTTCAAGCGCTCCCAAATTCAGCCTGTTTGGAGAGCCGATCGGCCCCAAAAGGGACGGTACCGCGAGTTCTACCAGTGCGATGTAGACACCATCGGCACCGAGTCTCCCATCGCGGATGCCGAGTGCATCGCGGTGGTTCACGACTCGCTCACCGCACTGGGCCTCACCGACTTCACCATTCGCGTGAACCACCGCAAGCTGCTGGCTGCCTTGGCCCTGGCCATCGGTGCCGAAGATCAAGAAACCAGCATGCTGCAAGCCCTCGATAAGCTCGACAAGATCGGGCGGCCCGGAGTCGAAAAGGAGCTCATCGAGCGAGGCTTTTCGAACCAGCAGGTATCCAGCCTGTGGGCCTACCTCGATGGTGCCCCCATTCCAGGTGCATCAGAGTCAGAGGCTCACCTCAAGACGATCCTGGGCCTCGCACTGGACCTGGGCGTCGATCCTGATCGGGTGACGCTGGACCGAACCCTGGCCCGCGGCCTGGACTACTACACTGGACCCGTGTTTGAGACGGTACTCAACGGGGACTACTCCGGCTCCATCTCCGGCGGTGGACGATACGATGGCCTGATCAGCATGTTCTCTGGAAAAGATGATGTACCCGCAGTCGGCGTATCACTGGGCATCGAGCGCATCTTCATGTTGATGGAGGAAATGGGACTCATGCCCGCGGCAAGCACCTCGACACAAGTCTGGGCGACCGTGTTCTCCGAGGACACCCGCACCGCCACCCTCGAGGCTGCGAGCCTTTTGCGGCAGGCTGGAATTCGGGTGCAGGTCTCGACCCGGGTTGGCAAGCTCGGACGTCAGCTCAAGGATGCGCACAGTCGTGGGGTTCCATTCGCCTTGGTCTGCGGACCAGACGAGGCTGCCGCAGGGACTGTGGTGTTGAAAAACCTGACCACAGGCGAGCAGATTTCAGGAGCGCCAGAGCAGGTGGTTCGGGAATTTCAGGGCTGACTTAAAAGTACAACCGAGCCCCAATTTCACCATCGAATCCACCATGAGAAACGGGTGCAACAACCCATACTGGAGCCATCTCAAAGTAGACCTCCAGGGGTACGTTGTCTGGCTCCACCGCCACGCCCACCGGAAAACGAAAACCGAAGTTTCCACGCTCTTGAGCGGCGGTGGTGGAGGTGCCAAAGAACCGACCCCGAAGGCCCACGCCCACATACACCGGGTACCGCAGACCGAGGGTCTCATCGGCGGGTATCTCAGTCGGTGTGTACAGATAGTCCACGCCCGCATGCATGCGCTTTTGTCCGAAACTCCAGCCCTGTACCAGCTGAATGGTCTGGCGCTCGTCGGGTCGATATGCAACAGAGAAAGCCACCGGCTCCCCCAACAATATGCCCACACCAAGCCCGACCGCGCGGCCATGGGCCAAGCCCGGCATACCGGTTGCCATAGCCAAAAGAAGCCATGCCTTCATGGTCCCTCCCCGACCCAATCCCGCAGGTTGTCGCTTCCATATAAAACGACGACCTTGCGAAGCACTGGGCGAATGGAGACACTCCGCGTGAAAGCACGCCAGTCTGGGTCTGCCGTGACCGTGTCGAGATCAAAGCCGTGCTTTAGCGCATCCATAAGATGCTCCTCGAACAAATCGGCCGCCCCCGCCAGTCCAGCGAGATGGGCCAAGCGAAAGTGGCCAGCCCAGTGGTCCGGCGTAAGCCGAACGACCGCCAAGAAGTCCGCCTCTGCCGACTCCAGTTGACCTTGTGTAAGAAAAATCTCACCCCGATCGTAGAAAGCCATTGCCAGGGTCGGGTCCCGTCGAATGGCGGCGTCGTACTGCCGAACCGCAGCATCCAGCTCCCCCAATCGATAATGGGCGTAGCCCGCCTCATAGGACACAGGAGCGAGCTTGGCGACACCGCGCTGTATGCGGCCAGCGAGCTTGATGGCATCCCGATATTTACCCAACCCATTGAGGGTCGAGACCTCTTGCGCCAGATCCTGGCCTAAACTGGACCGATAATCCGACAGTTCGGGCGCACCCGAAGCCGAGTTGAGGAGCAGCAAAACCAGCCAAGAAGTAAACACTCTGCGAGTTTATCGCCCTCTGCGTCGCACCGCTGTAATCATGCCTGTCAACAGCAGGACAAACCATGGATTCCGGAGCGGACTCGGTGCACTCGCACAGCCACAGCCCTTGCCTTCTCCCTCGATTACGATGAGACCATCCAATCCATCCTCTTGCGGGACTTCCTCCTGATCGAGGGGGGCATCGGTCAACGCGAACAGACAGACATCATCTATGTTCCAGCCGCCCATAGTGAGTCCGCGATCGCTCTCGATGTCGAAAGATATCTCCACAGACCCACGCGGCCCAAGAGCGCTAGTGGCTTCCACACCAAAGGCCACCACATGAGACATCCACTGGTCATCTTTGTGGTGCTCGTCCCCAATGTTTGATGTGCTCGCGTGGTTGGTCCAGATCTGCGCCTCGTTGATCAAGATGCTGGCCTGGTCGTAATGGCCATCTTCCACAGTCAGCCAGCGCCGGTATTGAAGCACAAACTCGGTGTGTTCACCCACATCGATGGGAGCCGAAGTCAATCGGTTGTGCTTCCCGTTTTGGTATTCGCCGTTGTAGTTCCCACCGCCCAGATCATTTCCCCAGACCTTGTTGCCCGAGAAGGCAAAATCCGGATCGCCAGCCATGCCGGTTGGGGTGCCCCACATCCAGTCATCGGCCCCCTCCTCTGCGGAACCACCGAGAAGTGAATGGGTGTAGCCACCATCCCCCTCCTCAAAAGATTCACAGTCGATCTCAACCAGATGGCCCACGTACATGGTGAAAGGAGTGATCGCACCACCTTCAGGGGCGAGGGTTGACCCGCCTTGCTCCGATTCCAGACTGATGTAGTAGTCGATGACGCTGCCAGCAGACTGTCCAGGAATCCGTCCCGACAAGGATGCCAAATCGCCCGACATCGGCGCAGTCTGCCAGGACTCTCCTCCATCGACACTAAAGTACACAGTGGCTCCATCTACAGTGGCATCCACGCACTCTGGCGCCAGGTTCAAGCCTTCCGCCTCAATGGTGATGTCGGCCATAGGGACTGCACTATTCGGCACCTCATGACTCAACTGAATGAGTGAACCACCGCCGCCGCCCGGACCGAGACCATGGAGACTAAAGGCATCGATGATCGCACAACTATTGGGTGTGCCATCGCTCAAGTCCCCATTGTCATCGTCCGCCAAGATGAACTCGTCAAAACTATCCGGTATGGACGGGCCGCTCTTGGTCGCCTCAACGAGCAGCCGATTGACCGTGTCATAGGCCTCCTCCTCGCTCATGTCGTCCTCGAGGCGCTCCCACAGGTCCCACACGGCGCCCGCAAAGATCAGACCATCCTCGTGAACCTCTCCGACCCAGTCATCCGGATAAACTCGGTTGCTGGATACCTCTCGAATTCCAGTTCCACCCACGAAAAAATTGGGCGAGATGGTGGGGTCACCGGTGTTCAATACCGCCACTGCATCGCCGATGCCTTCCGATATCGAGCCATCGAAGGAACCGGTAATCAGGTTGTAATAATGAAATCCATGGCCCCACTCGTGGTAGCTCACGTCAGCGATTCGGCCGGTGTTATTGCAGCCGCTTCCCGCCTGGAAAAAGTTGAGGCTGCCGTCGAAGTAGGCGTTGCAGTGTTCGTTCAAGTTCACATTCACATGAACCTGGCTGTGGGCCATAGACAGCTCTGGCGCGTAACTGAGCGCCCACTCGCGAATGTGGCCCTGAAATACCCACGTGTCGAGTTCCGCCTGAGTGGCGTCCTCTGAAGTCAGAATTCCATCCCCAATCAAAGGATCAAAAAAGGCGTCGTCCCCCATTTTATTCTCAACCCGCAGAAACTCTCCAACCAGCTCCCCTGAGGGGTCAACGGGTCCATCGAGCTCCCACAGCCCGTCTTCATCGGTGTGCGTTTCTTCATCATCGGTCTGCACCCGAAGGCCCCAAAGGGGCGAGACATCCATCTCCCCATTCACGGTTCGCACATCGTGCTGAGCCAAGACAGATCCCGTCAAAAAGCGAACCTCGTTGTACACATGAAGCAGGGCTCCTGTGTGTGCATCCACAAAGCTGACCCAGTGGCCCTTGGGATGGTCAGTCTTTGAACGAACCTCCCAAACCAGAGGGGTTTCAATCACCCCAGCATGGTCCAGAGGAAGCACCTTTAAGGAGGAGGACACTTCCGTATGCTGCGCGTTGCCTGCTGGCCCCGCAGCCATCGCTGTCAATTGAGCAACCTTTTGGTCCACCGACGGCCGAGCATTGAGAGCATCCAGCCCAGAATAGGTCTCCACTCCAAAGGAGACGAGATTGCCCTTGCTAATTCGGACTTTCACCCCGCCACGCCAGACCCGAATATCGGTCCCAGGGACCACTTGATCGAGCTGCACAAGCCATGAGTCACTGCTCTGTACATAGCCAGACCGGCCGAGGACCAACTGGTCGAGGGGAATGCCAAGCA
The DNA here is from genome assembly GCA_963932775.1 of uncultured bacterium. GTDB lineage: Bacteria > Myxococcota_A > UBA796 > UBA796 > UBA796 > UBA796. The sequence goes on along the minus strand of CAWVVG010000021.1, from coordinate 11,207 downwards.
CGTCCGGCGACGCCTCAAACACCTTCCGTATTTCGCGCTCAACCGACTCTATGTTGGCGAGCTTTCCGAGCGGTATGGATGGACCCCAGGCGCGAGTTGGTGTGCTTGTGCGCTCATCAAAGCGGGCCATCCACCCAAGCCCGGCACCTGCCAGCCAGTTTTCCCAGGCCTCACCATGGCGAAGGCGAGTCTGGTTTTCCTTATGAAAACGACGAATGCGCGCCGGCTCCGCGCCGATGAAGATGGAAGGATCAGGCCTAAAAGCCAGAACAGGAAGCACGAACAACCAAACACCGACCATGGAATCCCTCGCTTGAACATCAGACTACTCAGCACAACCAAAGTGCTGCCCTTATGGTGGGTTGACTACACTCCCACTGTAAATGGCCCCTTCACCACAAAACACCTTCTTGACAGTATTCACCGTACTCATCTCCGTGCTCGGAGCTGGCTGTAAGGGGGATACCGATCATGCTCCCATCATCAAAGTCCAGGATCTGCCTGAGCTTCCGGTGAATACATCGGGTGAAAACCTCCCCAGAGGGATCGAACAAGCCATCCGTGACCTCACTCTCGCCTTCGTGGGAGAGGTTCGGGGAGAACTGGAGCCTTGCGGGTGCCCCACTTTGCCATTCGGGGGTTTTGAGCGGCGACACACCCAGCTGGATCACTTGCGAGAAGCCGGCCCCGGGCCACTCTTTCACATTGATTTGGGCGACATGCTTGTGAAGGGCATCGCTACCCGTCGAGGCGATAAGCTTCGCACTCGAGCGGAAGAAATGCTGAGGCTCAGCACCATCGTGGGGGTGGATTTATGGATCCCCGGCCCCAGTGACCTTGTGGCCCTCGATGTCGAAAGCTTGATAAAAGTCGGCGGTCCCAAGCGGGTGAGTGCAACCTGGATTGACTCCAGTGGGGCTGCTGTTTTCCCGGCCTTTTCCGTGCTGGAGCGAGACGATATCCGAGTCGGCGTGATTGGTCTGAGTGCCACACCACCTTCAGACTCTGGCCTTCAGGCTCTCGACCCGGTCGATGCCACAACAGCCACACTTCCGCTCTTGCCCAAGGACCTGGACTGGGTCATCGCGGCGGGAACCATGTCTGATGACGACGCCGCCAGGGTCGCCAAGGTGGATGGATTGAGCGCTGTCTTCACCACCCGTGGGTCCAGCTATGAGGCCCCTACCCTCGACCGACCCACCACCCCCGTGATCGAGACCCCCGATCGGGGCCGGTACATTCAGGTTGTATACGCCCGACTCGGAAGCCTTCCCGGCGCACCCTTGGTGCTTCACCCCGATCCTCCCACATGGCGTGCGCGCCTCGCAGCGATTCGAAGGGGCGAAACCGACACGCTGGATGACGTCGGCCGGGGACGCAACATAGGCCTGGTAAGCACCACCCCACTGAGCGCCGACCTGGACCGGGGTGGCTCGGTGACCGATCGCCTCCGCACCTACAAAGCCGCCCAACGAAGCGAAGCTGAGAAGCGAGCTGAGGTGACCGACCCACACAAGCCCCACTACGCCTCATCCGGGGCTTGCGTGAACTGCCATTCCAGTGAATTCGCCCGATGGACCCTGACTGGACACGCACGAGCATGGCGCTCCTTGGTACAACGACAGGCGACCGACAACCCAGAGTGTGTGGGCTGCCACTCCACCGCATACGGCGAATCTGGCGGCCTTGGAGAGCTGTCGGCCACAAACATTCGCAAGTTCAAGGGGGTTCAGTGCGAGATGTGCCATGGCCCAATGGGCGGTCACCCATCCAACCCCCAAGTCCGACCCGAGGCGTTGACCAAAGCAACCTGCCTTGGTTGTCACGACGAAGCCAACAGCCCGAACTTCAACTTCTCAAAGTACCTGGCCCAAGCCTCGTGTCAGGGGGGCGCACCCGCCTTGGTTCCCCAGCCTCAACGGCCCTAAGGAGTCACCAGGCAGCGAGGAACTTATCGACTTCCTCTCTCTCCAGCTGACCCAACGAAAGGTCCAAGCACTCACTGCAGATTTCAATGCCGTTGTAGCTGTACACGCCACGGGCCTCAAACGAAGTCCTCGAACACAAGGTGCATGTGGCGTGCTCGGCTGCAAGCAGGGTCTTGCGGTGCTGACCAACCTCGAGCACACAGCGATCACAGACCACCGCCGAGCTGCCAGACATCAGGTATCCAACCTCGGAACTGGCCCGACCACAGGTCGAGCAGCGAGTTGAATCGCTCTGTTCTATCTTGCTGGGAATGCTAATTTTGGTGGGAGGCACAACATAAGACAAGAGCTTCTCGACTTGGATGGTCGCACCCTTGGCTGTGGCCGTCTCAGTGAGCTTGGTCGTCGCAATGGGCTCACCATACATGGCGAGACCAGCCCAAGCAGCAGCAGCCAGATCGGAGTCTGCATCAACGGCCCAGCGTGCCAACAAGGACTTCCCTGATGTACTGCGTCGGACGCCGATGGCGAGCAACAGCAAGGCCTGGTACGCCCGTGCCCGCTTGCGCTCCGTGGCGATATTGTCTCGATGCTCGGAAACATCATCAGCGGGGCCATGGCGGTCCACCGCAGCCTTCTTGAGGTCGGCTTCTTCCAGCTTCAAGCCCGCGGTCAGTATCGCTTCTGGCAGGACGGCTGCGGCAGATAAAGCCTCCAGTCCAAGTGCCGGGCCATAGCTATTCGCAGGCTCACGCAGGCGGGATGATGCAGCGTCGGCCACAGCACCCAAGACCATCGTGCAGGCGGCCTCCCACAGCTGAAATCGAAGGCCTTCGTCTTGGGTCCGATCAATCGCGGACAAGACCGTGCCCAACATCGACGGCCCAACGTCGCGCAACTCCTCGAGGATGGTCTCAATTCGTTGACGCGTCACACTGCGCGCGTCCACCGAACCACCTGGCGGCAGCCTGTCGAATGTGCCGACCTCCGCCTCAAGGGCGCTCACCAACCAGCCCGAATCCTGTGTGTGGCGCCGCGTGCGAACCATCTCAATGTAGGTAGGCATGTGCTGAGGGTTGTCTTTCAGGGTCTCGCGGAACACCTTGGTGGCCTCGGCAGCGTCCCCTTCTTCGAGCAGGGTACACCCAAGCGCATAGCGGGCCTGAAGATGCCCAGGGTCGACCATCAGCGCCTGGTTGCACGCCTCTCTCGCCCGAGAAAACTCTCCCATCTGAAACCATGCCAGCGCCATTCGAGCCAAGACATTGCTGTCGTCTGGTCGCTCCCGCAAGTACGCCCTAAAGTGCTGAATGGCGTTGTTGTACTTCCCGGCCTCATACGCCACCTGCCCCAGGTGAAACTTCGCGACGGCTGCGTGGTCAGGATTCTCTCGAAGCCGAATGAAGAAGCGCTGAGCCTCTTTGGTTCTGCCTGTAGTCATACAGCAGATGCCCATGTCCCGAAGAATCTGTGGATGCTGGTCGGGCGGGGGGTCCAAGCGCATCGCCCGAACAAAATGATACGAGGCCCGCTCTACCAGGCGACGGGCATCCTTCAGTCGATAGAGGGCCAGCAGCGCACGCCCCAACAACAAGTGAGTCTCCCAGGACTCGGACGCAGCACGGCAAGCCACCTCATAAAAGCGCACCGCACGACCCGGCTCACCAAGCTGGGCTGACAGAGCGCCCAGGGCAAGATTTAGATCCGCCCTGTCTGGCTCGACTGCCACCGCTTGGTTTAGATACTTTTCAGCCGCCTCTGGACGGTCCATGCCAACCAGCGCGGCGCCAGCAACCACCAACCCAGTGACCGACGTGGGGTCATCTTGGAGGACCCGACGGGCCATGGCCAAGGCCGTCGCACAGTCCGGCTCACCGCCTTCATGAATCCACCCACGACTCAGGAAACAGCGGCACAATTCAAGCCGTGCTTCCAAGTTGTCTGGTTCAGACTCGACGGTCTCCGAGAGTTTGGAGATCGTCCAGTCGAGCTTGGCGTGGGGAAGAACGGAGGTGGGCATCGAAAATCAAGGCAAGAGGGGGGAGCAACTACCCTAATCTATCCGTCCGACCCCGCCATCCATCTACTGAAGTGATACACGCCCGCTCATGAATCCTGAACTTGCAGCCTTCCGTCGGGAGCGAGCCATTCGTTGGCTCATTCCGCTGTTTCTCGCATCCGGGGCCACTTCTCTGGTCTATGAGACTGTGTGGGAAAGACAGCTTCACTTAATTTTTGGCACCTCGCAGGTTGCAGTGTCAACTGTGCTGGCAGCATTTATGACCGGCCTCGCCCTCGGTGGGTTCGGCGGCGCGAAATGGGCAGACACGGTTGACAGGCCCATCCGAGCGTATGCAATTTTAGAGTCTTTCATCGGAATCTATGCACTGATATTCCCATGGTTACTGAAGCTGGTCCAGCCGGTATACCTGGGCTTCTACAACACCTTTGAGCCTTCTCAGACCACCTTCGCGACCTTCCAGTTCCTGCTGCTCGGCGCGATGCTGCTGCCCCCGACCTTCTGCATGGGAATGACCCTTCCCCTGCTCTCCCGATTTGCGACGACCACCAAAAGTGAGTCTGGCGCCCGGATTGGTCGACTGTACGGGGCCAACACCATCGGCGCCGTACTCGGTGTGGGACTCGCTGGCTTTTATCTTCTTCCCACCATTGGGCTCGAGGCGACCACCTGGTGCACGGCGGGCGCCAACCTGATTTTGTGTCTTGTGGCACTGCGGTTGTCCAAAACCGTAGACAGGCTGCAGACCGAACCCACGACCAGCTCCACAGACACTGCGGGATGGGGCCTCACGACCCTGGGCCTTGTCGCTATGCTGGCCGGATTTGCGAGCCTGTTGTACGAGGTGGCCTGGTTCCGATTGATGTCACTGATCTTGGGTGCGAGTGCCTTCGCATTCTCCGTGATGTTGTTCAGTTTCTTGCTCGGCCTGGGCTCCGGTGGCTGGCTGGGTGGACCGCTTGCCGACCGCCTGTACAACAAAGGGGGCCAAAAACGAGTACTCATCGGGCTGGCCATCATCGAGGTCAGCATCGCCTTACTGACCTGGGCCACCATGTGGATGTACGCGGAACTTCCCTGGCTCTTCGTCGTTGTTTATGACGCCATGAGCGCATCAACCCTCCTCCTGTGGACCGGCAAGCTACTGCTGGCGATGACGGTAATGGTCCCACCAGCCCTATTGATGGGCCTCGCCTTTCCTCTGCTGGTCCGTGCGGCCGCCGGAGAGTCTTTGGCTCTTGGAAAGCCTGTCGGCCGACTGTACGGCTGGAATACGGTCGGTGCCATCTTTGGCGCCGGTCTGGGTGGGTTGCTGTTCCTGCCCTGGCTCTATGTCCGGGGTACCGTGCTTTTGGCGATCACTGTAAACGTCGTCGCCGCTGCAATCATTTACTTCCACGCCGACGAAAAGAAGCCTGGAAGGGCCCTCTGGGCGCTCATCGGCGGGGCTGCAATCGCAATGCTGTTGCAGCTGTCTGCCGCCCCCTGGAACCCCCTTCAGATGACCGCAGGCACCTACAAATACGTCTACAATATGAGCGTCCGGACTCGGGATGCCGTCTACAAGTCCCACGTCGAACCCTACGACTTATTGTTCTACTCCGAAGGTTTGTCGAGCGTGGTGACCGTCGCCAAGAACCGAAAGACTGGAGACATTTGGCTGGCCAACAATGGCAAAATTGATGCCTCATCCAATGCGGACATGCCCACCCAGGTTCTCGTCGCTCACATGCCGTACTTCTACCGGCCGGAGGCGGAGACCGTCATGATGCTCGGACTGGCCGCAGGCTACTCGGCTGGGGCTGCCGCACTCCATACATCGCCCAAGGTCATCGACTTGGTTGAGATTGAGGAGAGCATCATCGAGGCGAGCCACTTCTTCGACAAGTGGAACCACACGCCCCTCGAGGACCCCCGCATGGTGATGTTGGTCAACGACGCGCGCAATCACCTCAACCTCACCGACGATGGACACTACGACTTGATTATTGCGGAGCCTTCGAACCCATGGCTCACCGGAGTCTCGAACCTATTCACCAAAGAATATTTTGAGATGGGTAAGACCAAGCTCAAGAAGGGTGGAATCTGGTCCCAATGGATTCAAATCTATGGCATGGACACCCAAGACTTGCGCTCCTTGCTCGGAACTTTCTCGGACACCTATCCCTACGTTCACCTGTTCTCGACCATCTCAGACGCTGACCTGGTGCTGGTGGGCTCCGAGGAACCGCTCGAGCTGGACCTGGCGAGCTTCCAAGCCCAGATCGACTCCAATCCCAAGCTCCGAGCGTCCTTACTGGACATCGGAATCGATTCAGCCACAGACATTCTGGCCCGGTTCCGGCTCGACCGAGCCAAGATTCAGGAGCTGTCCGATGGTGTTGAGCGAAACACCGACGACAATATGCGCGTTGAATACTCTGCACCCCTCAACCTGTACACATGGACCGGCGATGAGAATGTGCTGATGCTCGACGAGTCCGTCGGCAAGGTTCCTCTTGTGCCCTATGAGGCCACCTCAGGCGCTGACGGGCTCATTGCCCTCGCCAAGAGCTACGCCGAACTTAAACTCTATGTGCAGGCGCTGATGTGCTTGAAGAAAGCCGTCGAGCGGAACCCCGACCGCACAGATATCGACGCGATGTACAGTCAATATCAGCAAGCACTCAGCGAGCAAATAGCCAAATCCAAGCAAGACTAATCGTCAACTTAAGGACCGAAAACAGGCCACCTGATGAAAGTCTGGGTGTTGTCCTGGGAGCGGTACAGCCGAGAGGTACATTCGTTCTTTTCCTGCACCATGAATGGCCGTGGCATTGACCCGAAGTGGGCCCAAGGGCAGCAAATCCACCGGAATATTGGCCACACCTGTCCACTGGTCGCCGATAACCTCCGCCCGAAAGTCAATGGGCAGCAGGGTCCGCACAGGGTTCCGAATGCCATCGAGCTCCAAGACCAAGTAGTGGCCAGTTGGGGACAACTCAATCTCCAAGTATTGCTCCCCTGGCCCGGCAATAAATACCTCCACCACCTCAAACTCCCACAAGCCATCGGTCGGACCCACAGGGCCCGCTGGTGGCGATGGGTCCCCGTAGAAAGGAGCGGTGACCCTCAGTTGAATACCGGGCTCAGTGTCCAGTATGTGCACCGTGATCCAATGCTCTGGAGCCACGGTGCCACCGTGCCACTCGGTCTCGATTCTTAACGACAATATGGGTCTGGACATGCCTCCCGGTTAGCACACTGAATCGGAGTACACGTTGAAACGAGATTGCGTAGTGCAAAAATATGGTGGTTCGTCGGTGGCAGATGTGGCGCACATCCAGGCTGTTGCCAAGCGAGTGGTCGCCACTCGGCGTACGGGTGTGGACGTGGTTGTGGTGGTCTCCGCCATGGGAAACACGACGAATGAACTGCTCTCGCTGGCTTCAGAGATCAGCCCGAGCCCTGGCCGTCGGGAGCTGGACCTGCTGATCAGTGTCGGCGAACGGGTCAGCATGACCTTGCTGGCCATGGCGATCCAAGAACTCGGTGAGCCCGCACAGTCTTTTACCGGCTCCCAGTCGGGCATCATCACCGACACCCGCCATGTCAATGCAGCGGTTGTAGAGGTGAAGCCCCATCGAATTCGTCGGGCCTTGGACGAGGGCCAGATCGCCATTGTTGCCGGGTTCCAGGGGGTCAGCCGAACCGGCGAAGTTACCACCCTCGGGCGGGGTGGATCGGACACTACTGCCGTGGTTCTGACCGCAGCACTCGGCGCCATCTACTGCGAGATTTGCTCCGATGTGGACGGGGTCTATACGGCCGACCCAAGATCGGTAGATGCTGCACAGCGGATCGATGAATTGAGCCTGGATGCCGCACTCGACATGGCCTGGGCCGGCTCTAAAGTACTGCTCGCCGAAGCCTTATCTCAGGCCAAAGCCCACGGGGTCACCCTGACGGCAAGCGCCACCCACCAAGCAGCAGGGACTGGCACCCGGGTCAGCCCCGAAGTCACCGAAGCGCAAGTTGTGGGCATCGCAACGGACACCAACCTCTTTTTGCTGCCCGCAACCGGAGACCTCACACCCTTTGCAGGCGCTATCCGGGCCCAACTACCCACCGGCCAAGTGATCGTCGACGGACGAAACCTGCCACCACCCGAGAGCTGGCCCAACCCTGGACAGCCCATCGCCACCGTGAGTGCCATTGGTGCTGCCGTAGTCTCTGATCCATCCATCACGGCCGCGGCGATCCAAGCCGTAGACTCCGTGCACCCAGGGCTGGTGTGGTGGACCTCTGGTCAGACTTTTAGCGTCATCACCCCAAGGAACATTGCGGCATCGGTCGAGTCCGCCCTGCACGCCACACTGCTCGAAAGCTGACGATTGAGGTTACTTGCCGAAAGATTAGGATGAACCTAAACTCTTTACCGTGTACAGGCTGAGGCCCGCCCGGAGACCCCGATGATTCGCCATTTTCTAAACCCACCGAACTGGTTTACCTCCGCAGGCATCTTCTGCGGGATGTACAGCATCGTGTTGGCCACAGGCGTAGAGGGCGAGCCCAACTTCTACAAAGCCGCCATGATGGTGCTGTTCGCCTCTGTATTCGACATGCTCGATGGCCGGGTCGCGCGCATCACAGGAAAGGGTTCAGAGTTTGGTATCCAGCTCGACTCCCTCGCCGACCTGGTGAGCTTCGGCATCGCCCCCGCTGTGCTGCTCTACTCATGGGGCATTCAGTCTCTGGGTGTGTGGGGATTGGTCGGAGCCTTTGCTTTTGTGCTGTGCGGAGCCTTTCGTCTCGCCCGATTCAACTGCCAGGCGGAGGTCGGAGAGAAGCCAGCCACCTCTGAAGGATTGACGATCACCATGGCGGGTGGAACGGTTGCAGCGGCCGTCATGGCCCATGCCGCCTCCGGCCGCGCCGGTGTGGAACATCCCTGGAATGTTTGGGTACTCGCACTGCTCCTCGGCCTGCTCATGGTCAGCTCGGTGCCCTACCGCACCCCCAAGGGCCTCAAGCTCTCTCGGGAGACCATGATCGTCTCCGCCTTATTCTGGGCAGCGATCCTCTTGATTGCCGTAAAGTATCGAATCTCCACAGCCTTTGTCCTCTTATTGGGCAGCTATGTCGTGAGCGGTCCCCTAGAGGCCATCCTTCTGCGAAAGAAGATCAAGCTTATTGACGACTCCGACCTAAGCCTTGGTGACTTGCTCGCCGAAGACTCGTTCGAACACGACGACCGCTGATCCCATCACCGGACAACCAAATTATCCACAAAGATGGCGTTGTCTCCTTCTTGAGCGGTAAGCACGGCCGTCTGATCTAAGAGGACCAAAAAAGCCAGACTCTCGCCGCTTGGGGCCGCTGAAGATCCAGGATTGGTTTCATCAGAAAACATACTCAGGGACAATTGTAGGTTCACCCATTGGCCTGAACCTACGGTCTTAACCGGACTCAACCAGCGCCGGCCTTCCTCGTCCTCGAGAACCACCCGCACCTTCGCGGGCAAGCTCTCTGTGCGCAGGTCCATGGACACCGTCCTGACCTTGGCACCATCCGTGTCGAACTGCATGCTCAGAAAATCCTCGACTCCTGGGACCACCTCAGTCTTCCATCGAGCCATCCGGCCAGTCTCGCCATCTATCACCGATAGATCGGAGGCCTGTCCTCGATCCCATCCACGCACCCAGGGATCGGTTGAGAGGCGAAAGTCTTGCTTAAAGGGAAGATCATGGATGGCCCGTTCCTTGAGATCCATTCTGCCCAGCAAGCCTCGAGCCCGAGCCCGACTGGAAAAATATCCGCGGGCAGACTCCAGCGATCGTTTTGCACCGGCAAGATCACCCGCCGACCATCGGGCCCGACCCAACCAGTAGAGCACCTCACCGCGTTGATCATGGGAGGCTGGGATTTGAGCCACCAACGCCTCATATACCGCGATGGCCTCGCTTGGATTAGCGCCAAGCGCTTGGCTCAGCCGAGCATCATATGTGCTCGACCACTCCTCTGCGCTGCCAGCCAAGGCCGGCAACGTCGCGAGGGCCCAGACCAGGGCATGCAGCACTCAGCTCTCCTCACCAATGAATTGATAGCCCACACCGTGCAAGGTTCGGATAAATATGGGCTCTTGTGCGTTGTCGCGAAGCTTCTTTCGTACGGTCAGCACGTGGGTGTCGACCGTACGGGTAGCCACTCCGGCTCGATATCCCCACACCCGCTCAAGCAGGGTATCTCGACTCAGGATTAGGCCCTTATTCTCAATGAAAAACTTGAGAAGTGCAGCCTCTCGTTTCGACAGTGGCTCGTCACCATCCACATGGTGAATCGCCATATCGCTTGGGCCCAGCTCCACCTTGATTTCGCCATAGTGGTACAGATACCGTGCACCGCCCACGCGCTTGAGCATGGCCTCGATTCTCTTCTCCAATACGAGAAGAGAGAACGGCTTGGTGACATAGTTGTCCGCACCCGCATCAAAGCCGATGATCTTGTCTTCTTCACTGGTACGGGCAGTGAGAAACAAAATGGGACGGTCAAATCCCGAAGCTCGCAGCGCAGCACAGATCTCAAAGCCGTTCATGCCGCTTGGGCCCGCAGGACCCTCTTGAAGCATGACGTCCAGTACAGCGACATCCGGTTGATAGTGCTCAGCAATGGACAGAGCCTCCTCGCCGGTTCGAGCACCATGAACCACATGGCCCTGACGTTCAAAATATTTTGTGAGGGTGCCCAACACCTCTGTTTCGTCTTCTACGAACAGAATCCGCGCCATTTATACTCCTTTCCGTTTCGGTGATTCCACACCAACTGTAGGGAACCACAATGAAAAAGTACTGCCTTCGCCTGGAATGGATACCACGTCCACCAAGCCATTGTGGGATGACACGATGTAGTAGGTAATTGCGAGACCAATTCCTGTGCCCTTTTTTCTACGAACTGAGGCATCTCCACCCCGGAAAAATGGATCAAAAATTTGCTGTATATCAGCTTCAGGAATGCCTATCCCTTCATCGATCACGCGAACAAACACCCCGCCGTCACCCGGGCCAACATCTACACAGATCGGTCGATCTGTTTCCGAATACTTGGCCGCATTGCTCAATAAGTTGATCACACACTGTGAGATGGCATCGGAATCATGGGCCACGGTGGGCAAACCTTGTTCTATTCGAACAAACAAGTCGCGCTCTACCAACTCTACAGAGCCTTCAACAGCTTCAATGGCCGATGAAACACACGCTCCCAAGTCCCCCGGGATCAATGCA
>CAWVVG010000020.1:0-18833 GCA_963932775.1 uncultured bacterium | reverse complement strand
TCGATCATTCTGTACAACGACAGCCATACGGTGGGCCGGGGCGCTCAGACTGATACCGACGGAAATGGGACGTTCGGCGGCCTCCACGGTGGGCGGTACGAGGTCTTCGTCTACGGTTCCGATGCCGGACATGCAGACGACTGGTTTCGAGATGAGGCGGGTGAGATCGCGGTCATCGACTTGGAGCCCCAACAAGACAACGGGACCATTGAGGTCGCCTTGCAACCGGCCCACACGCTTCAAGGGAAGGTCATCGACGAGGCGGGTGCCCCAATCAGTGGTGCCACCATCATCGTTACCCCCGATGACGACGGAGACACCGGCCTCAGCAACGATGGGGCCTTGTTCGTGGAGACCACCAAATACACCGGTGAGTTCGCTGTAGTCGGAGTTCCAGACGGACAATGGAATGTTCGGGTCCAAGTCTCGCCATATTGCTCCACGGACCCTGGGTTTGTGCGTGTCCATTGGCCCAATGAGGTCGACCCACGGATGGCCGACACCCTGCTCATTGAAGGAACCACTCCCCTTCAGCCGGTGCAGTTCATCTTGCCCAGCGACAACGACCATGACGCAATGGGAGACCGCTGGGAGCGCCGATTCGATCTCGACCCCACCGCAGACGATGCGCACGAGGACCCCGACAAGGACGGACTGAACAACCTCACAGAGTACCGCCTGCGAACCAATCCAAACCAGGCCGAGGGATACTGGGAAATTCAACAAAAATGCGGCTGTACCGCCTCACCGACACGAACCATTCCATTGGCCGGCGTCTTGTTCTTGCTGCTGGCCTGCTTCAGTCGTCGCGACGAAGCATCGCGGCGTACACAGGCTCCCCGCGCTTAATAAACTTGGACTGATAGTTTGTGACCAGGTCATCGGGCCACGGAGAACCGTTGTGCTCGATGTCATCACGAAAATCAACGACCGAGATCGGCTGACCTACGGCACCGTCAACGAAGCGCTGTACATTCGGTCGATGGTCACTCTTGACCCGAATCTCGCCGCCTGGCCGGAGGGCTGACGCCGCCCATGCCACGAGGGGTGGGCTGATCAACCGGTGCTTGGCATCGACCTCCCGCTTCCAAGGATCAGGGAAATTAATGTGGAGCCCGCTGAGTTCACTGGGCCCAAACAGGTCCCCGAGTTGCCATGCATCGTACCGTGCAATCCGTGCGTTCAGGGCCCCCGCAGCGTTGATCTTTCTTGCGACCAAGACGACACGTTTGTAGCGGATCTCGATGCCCAACCAGTTGAACTGTGGATGGCGAGTCGCCATACCCGCTAAATAAAACCCATTGCCGGGACCTATCTCGAGGTGAAGGGGCAGTTCGGGGTTGGGGAACGCCTCTCCCCAGCGGCCTTTAAAGCCCGGGGCCTCCTCAGCCACAACAACCGGCGGCACCATCTCATAATGGAGCTTCAGGTGCGGGTTGAGATCGGGAAGGTGATGCTCTTCGGGCCGTTTCCCGCGAAAGCGGAAGGGACTGTCAGTTGGACGATTCATCGACCACCTCCGCATTGGCTTTCCACGCCGACCCATCGAGGTAGACTTCTTTCTTCCATACTGGCACCTTGGCCTTGAGTGTATCAATCACGAATCGACTGGCGGCGTAGGCCTCGTCCCGATGGGGCGCGCTTACTGCGATGACCACGCTTGCCTCACCCACATCGACCACACCGATGCGATGAACGATCGCCACCAAAGCACCGGGCCACATGGACACAGTCTGGATGCCGATGGCCTCCATTTCCGCTTCCGCCATCCCCGCATAGGCTTCGTATTCCAGATGAACCACACCCTTTCCGTCGTGGTGGTTTCGGGTCACCCCTTCAAAGGTGATCACCGCGCCGGCTTCCGCCCGCCGGACAGCATCCGCCACCCGGTGCACATCGATGACAGTGTCCGTAAGCGCAAACATCAACCGCCTCCGAGGGGTGGAATAAATGCAACCTCATCCAAATGCTTGAGGGGGTGATCGGCGTCCACATAGGCTTGATTTACAGCGAACATGGCAGGCATTTCCCCCTCGGCCGATGGGGGAAACATGTCCACAAAGAGTCTGCCAACCGTAGTTCCCGGGGCGACATCTACGAGGTCTTCTGACTTCCCGGCCCGCTCTCGCAGGACAGCGAAATATCGTACCTTCACTTGCATTCGGGCGGATTAACCAATCGCCGAATACAATCCAGCTATGACCTGGTTGCTATCCATCTTGCTTGGGCTGACTGCCTGCAATCCACCGGAGCCGGTGTTGAGCGGAATACCGGACCAACCCCTGCTGGTCGCCAAGGCTGAGTTAGCCGAAACCACATCCAACCAACCCACAGCTTATGTGAAGCCAGCGGATGTTTACGTGGATGTCCGCCACTTCTGTGGCCAGAGGCTCGATGCTGTGCGTGTCGAGCTCAGCCAGCAGCTCGGCGACCGACAGAGCGTACGGGAACTGGGTGCCGTCGATGGCCGCGAGCTCCAGTTCATCCGCGGATCGATTCGCGAAGTGGGTGGAACGATCTACATGGTATCGGTCCCTCTGCTAGAGCCCATGTACCGACGGGTCGCGCTCCAGAAGACGGGCTTTTCGGTGTTCTCTGGCGGTGTGATCCGGCTGAGCAACGAATTCCGCATCAACAACTCCTGGGATTTTCGACGCATTCGAATGAAGCGCATCGAACGGGATGCCGAGATGGTCTCGGAGGTAGAAGCATGGCGATGGATTCCACGAGACCGGCAATGAGGGCGGCTTGGCTCACAGTCTTTTGGTTGGGCGCCTGCACTGAGTTCTCTATACAAGACGATGATGAAACGTTGAATGATGCCGTCGTCGTTGTTGAGACCTTTCTGAGCAATCCCCTCCCCCGGGTCGACATTCTTTGGGTCCTGGACAATACCGCTTCAATGACGGACACCCTGCTCACCCTGTCCGACCAAGCGCCGGATTTCACAAATCGACTCACCGAACATGAAGTGTCCTGGCACTTGGGCTTGGTCACCACCGAGACCGACGGAGAGCGTCGAGGCTTACTTCATGGAAACCCCTGGCTCCTGACTTCATCCATGCCCGATGCAGCAGATGCATTCGCACAGTTGCTCGCAGTCGACACACTGGACACGTCACTGGATGCCGGCCTTGGCACCGCGTTCGCCGCCCTCGACGAGGACATCAACCGGGCCTTCCGGCGCCCCGATGCGGCCTTGCATGTGGTGGTGGCCACCGATGGAGACGACCACAGCGAAGCCCAACTCGGAGACGACCCGGCTGGGGCGTTCGTGGACGAGCTCGATCAAACGATGGAACGCACCGGCCTAAACGCGAGTTTGTCCACCATCGCTGGCCCGACACCCGACGGATGCCGCGGCGACGACGGATCCGCCTTGCCTGGCGCACGCTACATCGATGTGGCGGTTGCCACCGGCGGACACTTTGAGTCGATCTGTAGCCCCGATTTGAGGAGACTGGCAGACGCCATCGCCGATATCGCCATGCCCCTAAACCAGCGGTTTCCACTCCAGGCATCCCCCGCACCGGACTCTTTGCGCGTCCAAATCAACGGTGCCCGAACAGACACCGGGTGGAGCCTTGAAAGCGACCCACCTTCCCTGTTCTTCTCAGTGGTGCCACCCGCAGGTTCTGAGGTGCAGGCCCGCTACCAGGTGATGGCCCAATGATGCTCCTCCTCCTATGCGCAGTGGCCATGGGCGACCCGGTGGAGTCCTGGGACTTCGAGGATGGTTTAAACGGTTTCAACCCGGAAAATTCGCTCCAGTGGGAGTGGGGTGAGTTCACTGGCGTTGAGTCCACAGAATCAGAAGGACGGAGCGGGTGGTCTACGCGCTTAGAGTCTCACTACCGAAACGATGCCACAGACCGCTTGTTCTTCCCCACCCTAAACCTGTCCGGGCTGGAACGCCCAGTGCTTGGCCTACACCACTGGTACGCCATCGAGAACGGGAGCATGGGTGATGTTGGATGGGTCGAGGCCAACATCGACGGCCTGTGGATGGCCCTCGAGCCCGTGTATGGCTATCCCAGCTACGCCGGATTCAATGGCTTCTCAATAAACTGGAGAACCGACTGGTTCGACCTGAGTGGGCTTCCCGAGCACGCCGAACTGCGACTGGTGTTCACGTCCAATCTGACCATCAGCCTGCCAGGGTGGAGCATCGATGAGATTGGGCTGCACGACGGAGATCCCGTGCCACCGTTTATCGAGTCGGTGACCACACTCGAGGACACCCACGATGTCTTCGGACCCTATGGCATCGAGGTCGTGGCCATCGACGATCTCAGTGCCGTCGAGACCCATCTTTTTTGGACCGAAAACGGCGGCCCGACAAACAGTGCTGCATTGGCTCCGGTAGATAGCAACAACTTTGTGGGCAGCATCCCTGGCCAGGCCAGCGGTACGGACTTGACGTGGTGGGTCGAGGCAACGGATGGAACCAACATCTCGGTCTTCCCTCCTGACCGGAAAAACCACTTCCGGGTAGCCTTGCCAGCGCCGGACAATCTCCGATCGCCCGATCTGGTGGACACCGACAGAGTCGCTGCCCTTCAGCTCGAGCTTCAGTGGGATGCACCCGCAGAGACGTTCTCGGTGATTCGCTACAACGTCCAGCGAGATGGCGAGACGGTGGCAACCACGGAGCACACTGCTGCGATGGTTGGCTTGGTGGACGGTCCCCAGCGCTTTGAAGTCATCGCGGTGTTTGATCTGGGCTACATGATCGATGCGGGTTCGCCTTCCGAGTCCTTTGACGTCCGAGGGGCAGTCCCGTCCGCCGACACGATTACACCGGCCGATGCGTGGCCCGGCGACCAACTCCGGATTGACATATCCGGGGAAAATCTGTTCCTGACCGATGAGGCCACCCTTCAAACGGGTCCCGACTTCACGGTAGAGTCCATCACGGTAATCGATGCCAACCACTTTCGAGCGCTGATCACAGTTCAACCCGAGGCGGCACCCGGGGCCCACACTTTCGTGATTTACACCGGAATCGGAGCCATTCCCCTCACCCCAAGGTTCACGGTTTCAAGCGAAGACCTTCGCCCCCGAATCGTCGCTGCCCGTCCACCGACGGTCCGACAAGGGGCCCACACCACTGTGTTTCTCGAATTGAGCCATATGTCGAATCCACAAAGCCCCATACCCACAGTCGAACTCGGCGAGGGAATTTTTGTCGAAGATGTGCGGCGCCGCGGAACGGGCTTGGATGTCGACCTTGTGGTGTCCCATGATGCTCCGCTTGGTGAGCACCAGGCCCACGTGGACGAGGGCCACCGACTTCTGACGGGTGCCAAGCTGTGGGTACAGGATGGCGTCACCCCAACCCAGTCCAATTGTGCCCACCTGAACCGGAACGGGCCCGTTGGTCTGTGGTGGTTGCTGACTTTGATAGCGGTGGCGTGTCGCAGGGTTCGCTCACCGCAGCCCATCAAAGAATAAACATGCCCCAAATCAATGGCCGCGATGGTCCCCGAGAGAGTGTCTAAGCAATGCGGCTCAGGCGAGCCGTTTCGAAGATGCCACTGAAGACCATCGAACCCCAATGTCGGTTTGGGGTGCTCGGTGTCTCCAAGGACACTAAAGGTTCGGCCACAACCAATCATTGCACGGAGCACTCATGAGCCTTCTTGGAAAAGCCGCACCAGATTTCAACCTACTCGGCACCGACCGTAAAGCCGTATCCCTGAGTGAACTGCGCGGAGGCAAGGTGGTTCTTGCGTTCTTTCCTGCAGCCTTCACCGGAGTCTGCGAGAAGGAACTGTGCACCTTTCGCGATGCGCTCTCCAGCTTCAACGAGCTCGGCTCGACGGTACTCGGTATCAGCGTGGATTCCCCATTCTCGAACGCCGCCTTCGCCACCAAAAACGACTTGAACTTCAACGTTCTGAGCGACTACACCCGCAACGCTGTGGCCGCATATGGAATCGCGATCGAAAATTTCGCTGGGATGGACGGCTATGTCGCTGCCAATCGCGCCGTATTCGTGGTCGATGAACACGGGCAGGTGACCTACGAATGGATCGCACCCAACCCGGGCGTCGAGCCCAATTACGATGAGGTTCAGGCAGCCGCCAGCTAACCAAATGCACATCCGAACAAACCGCCAGCGCCCCGCGTTCGGCGGTTTTTTCCGTTGAGGCCTAATGGTTCCACCACCAAATTCCGTTCCCAGTAGGTATACGAAGGAGTTTCCCGTGAGTGCCATCAACTTTCGAATCATCCAGGCCCAACCCAACACCACCTCTGCCGACCTAACGAAAGAGGACCGATTGGAACAACTGGTCTCACACCAGACCCGTGAGTTGAGCCGTCTGCGACAGGCAGCGGTCCGAGACCCCCTGACCGGCGGCGCCAATATGCGCAGCCTGGCTATGGCCTTCGACTGGCTCGAGCGTGACGACCCCGTGAGCATGCTTTTCATCGATATCGATGGGTTCCACAAGGTCAACGAAGCACTGGGCCGCACCTGCGGCGATGCTGTTCTGACAGCGGTCCACACCCAACTCGAGCGAACCCTTCGCTGGGATGATGTGGTGGCCCGGGAAGGTGCCGACCGATTCGTGGCATTGCTGCCCCTCGCCATCCACGAAGATGCACAAGCGGTCGCAGAGCGCCTGCGGGACGACATCAACAAGATGTGCTTCCAGTCACCCGAGGGTCGTTTCAGAATGACGGTGCGGGTTGGTTGCGCCAGTCTCGAAAACGATGACACCCTCAACGACTTGATGACCCGTGCCGACCGTGGTTGTCGTGAAGCACGGAAGTTTGGCGGGAACGTCGTGTCCAGCGCCGAGATGGAAACAGTTCAGACAGCAATGTAAGAAAGTTCTCACCCCACCGAGGGTGGTAGGCTGGTTAGTCTCGTGGAGCTACGGGAGGACTAAATGCCAAGCAACGAACTCGACATTGAGGCCGCAGTGAACCAACGCTATGCGGGTGTCCCCAGCACTGTCGAGGCGGAGTTGTACGGCCATGTGAGCCATGACACCAGCCAGCTCGCTCCGATTCCGGCTGAGGCAATCGAGCGAGAGTACGACTCGACCATTTCAGTCACGGGTGATCGCGGGACTGCAGAGTGTTGCTGAACTCTGTGAACCTTTTTGAACAAGCCCTCTCTGCCAATGGCATCACCGCTTTGAGTCGCCCCAGCCCCACCACCGTGCAAGTCAACCTCGGGAAGCGTTGCAATCAGGCCTGCCGCCACTGCCACGTGGATGCTGGACCCACTCGAACGGAGGCGATGTCCCTCCGCACCATGGACCAGGTCCTCCAAGTACTCGAGCGCAGCCCCAAGATTCATACCGTCGACATCACCGGCGGAGCGCCTGAACTGCACCCTCACTTTCGCCACCTCGTCACCAAAGCGCGCGCCTTGGATCGTCACGTCATGGACAGGTGCAACCTCACGGTTCTCAGCGAGGCTGGCCAGGAAGACACCGCCGCCTTCCTTGCAGCGCACCAGGTCGAAGTGGTGGCCTCTCTCCCCTGCTACGGTCCCGACAATGTAAATCAGCAGCGTGGAGCCGGCGTGTTTGGAGCTAGTATCCAAGGCCTGCAGACGCTGAATGCCTTGGGCTACGGGCGCACGGACACGGGCCCCAAGCTCCACTTGGTCTACAACCCTCTCGGGGCCTCCCTCCCTCCCGAACAAGCCGGGCTCGAGGGGGAGTACAAGGAGCGCTTGAATGCGGACTTCGGCGTACAGTTCAACGAACTTTACACCATCACGAATATGCCAATTGCCCGCTTTAAGGACGACCTAAACAGGTCCGAAAAGCTCACCGATTACATGAAGCTACTCAGTGACAAATTCAATCCCGCCTCGGTACAGAATGTGATGTGCCTTGACCTGGTGAGCGTGTCTTATGATGGCGGGCTGTACGACTGTGACTTCAACCAGATGCTCGAGCTCCCGATCGGTGCACCCAAACAGAGCATCTGGGACCTGGAGTCATTCGATGAACTCACCGATGCCACCATTGCGACCGGAGACCATTGTCTGGGATGCACTGCCGGCGCCGGGTCGAGCTGCGGCGGGGCGCTACAGTGACTACCCTGGCCCAGTGCCGCTCCTGCCCGAGGCTGGTCCACCACCTAAAGCGCATGGCCGAAGCGAACCCAGACTGGCACAATGCCCCTGTTCCTGGGCTTGGCCCCGCAGATGCGCCCTTGCTGATCTTGGGCCTCGCCCCCGGCCGACTGGGTGCGAACCGGACCGGCATTCCCTTTGTCGGAGACCGCTCTGCTGTGTGGCTGCAGGAGAGATTAACGGAGCGCGGCTGCATGTCCGTGGAGGGACAGCCCCAGGGAATCCGAATCTCCAATGCCGTCAAGTGTCTCCCACCAGGAAACAAGCCGTCGACCCGCGAAATCAAAATGTGCACCAAGAAGTGGCTCCGACACGAACTCGGTCCTCCAAAGGTGGTGTTTGCTCTGGGTCGAATCGCCCACGACGCGGTGTTGCGGTGTGTGGGATTACCATTAACCAGGCATCCTTTCGCTCACGGGGCAGCCCATCAGGTCGGTGAACTGCACCTGGTTGACAGCTTTCATCCGTCGCCGCTCAACACCCAAACTGGACGGCTCAGTGCTGAGCAGTTTTTGGTGGCTCTCGACCGAGCAATCAAACTTACTGTCGGCGGACCTTGAAGCGATCCCCAGAACCAAGTAAGCACAACGACCAGTTCTTAACTCTCAGGAGATCGCCATGCTGAAAACCGCACTTAGTGTCCTCAATCAAAAACTTCCCGGTGACACCGCTGAAGCCCACTGCGATGGGCCCTGTGGCGTATACGACCCTGCATCAGCACGGATCGCTGCCGAAGCCGGCCTGTCCATGACCAAGAAGATCCTTGCCATGGAGCCACCTGCCAGCACCGACGGTGCAGCTTGGGCTGGGTACCTCAACACCCTGAGCCGCTATGTGGCCATCAAGGAACAAGAGACCCACCACGCCAAAGAACAACTTCTGGTTCTCTGGACCGACTACTTCAAGCCCCAACACCTCGAGGCTTACCCAGACCTCCACGACACCTTCTGGAAGGCCGCCAAGTTGTGCAGCACAGTGAAGGTTGAGGTCAACTTGGCCCACGCCCAAGAGCTCATGGTCGCAGTCGAGAAGATTCACAACATCTTCTGGGCCACCAAGGGCCGCGACGTCGCATACTACACCGCGTCCTAAGTGTCGGTGATGGACCAACAGGCGGCCGGGTCATCTCGGCCGCCTGTTGGTGCTGTCGGATTCACTGAATGGATAGCCTGGATCCTTGGACGACGAATCCGAGTGCGAATCCAGGGCGCCAGCATGCAGCCGCTGCTGATGGACGGCGATCACGTATTGGTACAACAGTGCACCCACGCTGAGGCCGGCAGCGTGGTCCTCTTTCGGCATCCATATCGAACCGATATACGGATAATCAAGCGCATACAAGACTCCAACGAGGACGGCGCGTTTCTTATCGGAGACAACCCCGAAGAGACCACTGACTCGACGTCGTTTGGACGGGTACCATGGACGCACCTAATCGGGCGCGTCCATTCCAAATTCTGATTCAGACGGGCCAGCCGCTCACAGCCCAAAAAACGCCGACACCGATGGCCGCTGTACCGCTCCCGAACATGAGGGCGCGCATGGTTCTCTGTCCGCCAAAGGTGGCAATTCGCCCCAGCATTCCACCGAACAGCGCCATTGAGCCGACCGCTGCAAACAGGTAGGCGACAACGTAGAGCAGGGCCAGCGTCGGGGGGAGAGCCAGGGCTGGAATCACGCCAAATAGGTGCCCAGTTCCGGCAGCACCGTGGAGAAAGCCAACGCCCAAAACCGCGTGGGAGTGGCTCTGGTGCGTCGCAGCATCATGATCCGCCCCTACATGCAAATGTAGGTGCAAGTGTGCATGACCATCATGGGGTTCATGGCCGTGGTCGTGAGAGTGTACGACCAACTGAGCCGCACGGCGGATGGACCACAGCCCGACGCCCACCAGGACCAAACCCACCAAGAACTCCGACCATAGGCTGATGATTTGAATGTCTACAAACTGCTTTGTCACCAGACCAAGGCCCGCAAGAAGAGACACAGCCAGACCATGGCCCAAGCCCCACAATGCGCCGAGCCGAACGGCCTTGCCCTTGCCGTCAAGCGCGATCGGTGCGAGTGCCGCCAGATGATCGGGGCCCGAGATGACATGCATGCATCCCGCGATCAGTCCAGTTCCCAGTACCAACATCATGAGATCAGCCCAAG
This sequence comes from uncultured bacterium, assembly GCA_963932775.1. Classification (GTDB taxonomy): domain Bacteria; phylum Myxococcota_A; class UBA796; order UBA796; family UBA796; genus UBA796. The sequence goes on along the minus strand of CAWVVG010000020.1, from coordinate 8,575 downwards.
AAACGTTCAGCCAAGAGGTCTGCAACCTGCTTGGCGGTATCGAGGTGCCCTTGACCCTTGGCGCTGACCGACATGCGAGAGAGTGTGTCGGAATCGGACAGCAAAGAGTCGATCTGAGCGACGGAAGCAGCCACATCCAAGTCCCGCTCGACAATCACCACGGCCGCTCCCACCTCTTCTAACCCTCTGGCATTTCCCTCTTGATGATTGTCGGTCACATTCGGTGATGGCACCAACACAGAGGGCTTCCCAATGGCAGTGAGCTCCGCGAGAGTCGACGACCCGGCGCGACAGAGGACCAGGTCAGCCACGGCATAGGCATCCGCCATCCGATCTTCGTAGCCCACAAGGACCACACCCTCCGGCAAGGGCTGAAGCTGAGCCGCGATCGACTCGTGGTACTTCGGCCCGGTGATGTGCAGGATTTGGTAACTGCGGCGTTCGCTGCGGACCGCTGCAAGAGCGAGACGGTTGATGGTCTCGGCCCCCAAAGATCCACCCACCACCAACAACGTGGGCCTTGCAGCATCCAGCCCATATCGGACGGCCGCCTCCCCTCGGTCACCGGCGAGCACCTTGGGGTTGACTGGGCACCCTACGGTTTCATGGGGCGCCGTACCCGGCAACTTGGAGGCGGTCGCCTCGTAGGTAAGCAACACCAGGTCGGCCACCCGCGCACACAGGCGATTGGCCATGCCCGGGGTAACGTTCGCCTCATGGATTGCCCGCGGTATCCCCAAGGTCCAGGCCGCGAGAACAGGTGGGGCCGAGATGTAGCCACCAACCCCCAAGACAAAATCTGCGTCCAGTGCTTTGAGGGCCCGTCGACTGTTCAAAATTGCCTTCAACAGTCCCCATGCAAAGCCAAACTTTCCAGCGATGCCTCCGCGGGGGTACTGGACCGCAGGAATGGCGATAAACTCGATGTCGGTTTGGGGCACCACGCGGCCCTCTAAACGACGGGCATCGCCCATGTATTTAAGGACATGCCCTTCCTCCTGAAGCGCCTCACCCATGGCGAGAGCGGGGTACACATGGCCCCCTGTTCCGCCGCCCGCGAGCACCACAGTCTTCATCTAGAACCTCATAGAGTTGAATTTCACCGATGTATCACGGTGACGGCCCCGTTGGGCCGCGATAACGGGGAAGTATACGGGCCGTGCCCGGGTTGAGGTTTTTGATGAAGAGTTATAGTCGCAGTTTGTTCCTCTGGGTGTTCTTGGCGCTTGTAGTCATGCTAGCGTTCACAATGGTGGGCCAAGATGCTCGCCGACGCCAACAAGATCTCACCTACCCCCAGGTGGTACAGCACGCGCGCCAGCACCAAATCAAAGAAATCACAGTTCAAGGCCAAGACCTGACTGGGACCCTCGAAGATGGCTCAACTTTCCGGGCAGTGGGACCCGCGGATTCGGACTTCTTGGTCAAGCAACTGTCCGAAAACGATGTGGTTCCGAACTACGAGAAAGTGACCGACGACGGCATGATGACCATCCTGAGCACTGCGCTCCCGCTGGTTCTGATTTTCATCCTGTTCATGCTCTTTATGCGGCAAATGCAATCGGGCGGCGGCAAAGCCATGAGCTTTGGTAAATCTCGGGCCAAATTGCTCAATGAAAACACGCGCAAGATCACCTTTGAAGACGTCGCAGGGGTTGATGAGGCCCAAGAAGAGCTGGCTGAAATCATCCACTTCTTGAAAGAGCCTGAGAAATTTACTCGCCTCGGTGGACGAATCCCCAAGGGTGTACTTCTCATGGGACCACCTGGGACTGGCAAGACCTTGCTGGCCCGTGCCGTGGCCGGTGAAGCCGCAGTCCCCTTCTTCTCCCTCTCGGGTTCAGACTTCGTCGAGATGTTTGTGGGCGTCGGCGCCAGCCGGGTTCGAGACCTATTTGAACAAGGAAAGAAGAAGGCCCCATGCATTATCTTTGTCGATGAGATCGATGCCGTTGGACGGCACCGTGGAGCGGGAATGGGCGGAGGCCACGACGAGCGTGAGCAGACCCTGAACGCACTGCTGGTCGAAATGGATGGCTTCGAATCCAATGAGGGCGTCATCCTGATGGCGGCCACCAACCGTCCCGATGTACTCGACCCAGCCCTGCTTCGGCCCGGTCGATTTGACCGCCGGGTGGTCATCAGTAACCCCGACGTAAAGGGCCGACGCAGTATCCTCGATGTGCATACACGGCGCATTCCTACCGCCGATGATGTGGACTTGGACGTGCTCGCCAAGGGATCTCCTGGATTCTCTGGAGCAGACCTCGAGAATTTGGTCAATGAAGCCGCTCTCATCGCCGCCCGGAAAGACCTAGAGAAGGTCGACATGGCCTCTTTCGAGCACGCCAAGGACAAGGTGTCGATGGGTCCAGAGCGCCGCTCCATGGTCATTCCTGAAAAGGAGCGCATGCGAACCGCGTACCACGAGGCTGGCCACGCAATCGTTGCCCGCCTGCTGGTGAACCAAGGCGCATACTCGGTACACAAGGTCACCATCGTCCCTCGCGGTCGAGCCTTGGGCCTTACCCAGATGCTCCCCGACGAGGACCAGTTTGGATTCACCCTCACCCAAATACGGACGCAGATCGCCATCCTGATGGGTGGCCGGGTCGCGGAATCAATTACATTCAATGAGCTCTCCACGGGTGCTCAGAATGACCTGGAGCGTGCCACCAAGCTCGCCACCAATGCGGTCACGCGCTTCGGCATGTCCTCACTCATCGGACCACGGACCTTGAGCTCCGAAGGCGAAGTGTTCCTCGGCCGCGACTACGGAAAGGTCAACAGCTACTCCGAGTCCACCAGCACCATCGCCGACCAAGAGGTCGACAGAATGGCCCGCGAGGGCGAGGCCTGCGCCACTGAGCTTCTGACAGCCAACCAGGACCTCCTGGAACGACTCGCCAAACTTCTACTCGAAAAAGAGACAATAGAAGGCGATGAGTTCCTCAAAATCGTAAAGAAATTCGATCCTTCATACCCGGCTGCAGAGAACGCCTGACATGAAGCCGCGTACCCGCCCCATTGTGGTGGGCATCGTCAACGTCACCCCTGACTCATTTTTCGACGGCGGCCGCTACGGCGACGGGGTGGCCCACGCGGAGGCTCTGATCGCGGCTGGGGCCGACTGGATCGATGTGGGCGGCGAGTCTACCCGACCGGGGGCAGCGAGCGTGGATGCGGAGACCGAGTGGGAGCGAGTGCGCGGGGTTGTGGAGGCACTTGGACCTTTGATTCCGGTCAGCATCGACACGTCCAAGGCGTCTGTAGCAGCCCGTGCACTGGCTGCGGGGGCCCAGATCATCAATGACGTGAGCGGTCTCGCCGATCCTGCCATGCCCGAGGTGACCGCAGATGCGGCAGCCACGATCGTGATGCACATGCGGGGTACCCCAAAAACCATGAACCGCCAGACACACTACGAAAGTCTCGTGGAGGATGTGGCCACCTGGCTCAAAGAACGTGCTGGGCTCGCCCGCTCCAAGACGGTGTGGATCGACCCAGGGATTGGCTTTGCAAAGACCACCGAACAGAGCTTGCTCTTGCTCCAGCATACCGACCGCCTGGTCGCCACCGGTCACCCGGTGTTGATCGGTGCTTCACGAAAGAGCTTTATCGGACAGGCCCTGAGTATTGACGACCCCGAGGATCGCCTCGCTGGGAGTCTTGCTGCCGTCGCCTCAAGCTGGTCCAAAGGGGCCCAGGCCTTCCGTGTGCACGACGTCGCCGAGACCCGCCAGCTGCTTGACCTGCTGTACGCAATTGAAACGCCAGCACAAATCGTCCCATGACGGTACGCTAAGGGCCACGGAAAGACGATGATAGGATGGCTCTGGGAATCGCTGCGGTGGAACGATGTACTGGACATCGCGATTATGTCGTACCTGTTGTATCGAGCCATGCTCATACTCAAGGGTACCCGTGCGCTTCAGAGCCTGGTCGGACTCCTCGCAGTCCTGGTCCTGTATGTATTCGCAGGCCACTTTGAACTGATCAGCGTCTCCTGGCTCCTCCAAAAGTTTCTGGTCTACATCGTCTTGGCTGTGATCATTCTGTTTCAGAAGGACATTCGTCGAGGCCTCGCCAGGGCTGGTGGACGACTGTTTGTTGGAAGCCGGGCGGACACCGGGAATGCGAGCATGCGAGAAGAGTTAATCAAGGCCTGTTTCGCGCTTGCAAGCCGGCGAGTGGGCGCATTGGTGGCCATCGAACGATCGGCAGACCTCGACGAGTATGTGGAACGGTCTACCGCCATCGATGCGGTTGTCTCCCACGAACTGCTCAGCGCAATCTTCCACCCGACCAGCCCACTGCACGATGGTGCGGTCGTGGTACAAAAGAACCGCATTGCTGCAGCTCAGGTGTTCTTTCCTCTATCTTTGAGCAAGGAGATCTCCCGCTTCTTTGGCACCCGCCATCGGGCTGCGATTGGCCTCACAGAGGACACCGATGCAGTCGCAATCATCGTTTCCGAAGAAAGGGGTACGGTGAGCATCGTGGTCCAAGGAAAGATCATTCCCACCGCCAATGCCAAGGAACTTCGCGAGCAAATCCAGGAAATCTTCCAATCGGCACCCGAGCCCCGGGAACCAGAGCCTCAACCGGTGGAGGCCTAGGCCATGGGAATACGGACCGATCGAGTCAGGAACTGGGTACACGGCGTACTTACGCGAGACCTGCAGTTCAAGGCCCTCGCCATGGCGCTCGCACTCATCCTCTGGGCATGGGTCCAGACCCAGCAGATCGTACCTCAGAGGACCCGTGTACAGGTCAAGTGGGAGTTCCCAGAAGACCTCACCTGGGTAGAGCCTGCACCGAAGACGCTCGTGGTCACCATCAAGGGTCCCCAAGGCCTTGTCCGCAACGTGAAGAAGCGAACCCTTCGTTACGACGTCGACCTTTCAGATGCCCAACAAGGCCCAGTGTCCGTCGACTTCAGCAGCCGGGCCATCAAAGGCATTCCAGAAGGCGTGTCCGTGGTGCAGATTTCGCCCCCCGGAGTCGAGGTTCAGTTGGATCGACGAATGGAGCGAGTGGTTCGGGTGATACCGGCCAACGTCGGCGAGCCCGATCCTAGGTATCGGATCTCCAAGGTGTCCGTGGAACCGGTCACCGCGCGCATCACAGGACCTCGCTCGGTAGTCCGGAACATCTCTGAGATTGGAACCGATGTGTTTGATGTCACCGGCCTCACCGAAAACAAGACCTATGAGGTGGCACTAGCGCCCAAGTCAAGGGCCGTAAACGGGCTGTCCGGTGCGCCCTTCAAGGTCACCGTCGAGATCGAGCCCATCATCGCCACAAAGACCTTCTCCGGTATACCGATCATGGCCCGGTCCGAGGGTTGGTCGACATCTCCCTCGACTGCCGTGGTTACCCTTTCTGGCCCAGCCCCAGACATGCTGGAGCTGACCGCCGACCGAATCAGCGTACAGGCCCACCTGCCGAACCCAGTACCCGTAGGACACCCGCTAATGGTGGTCTTCGACCCCAGTGCTCCGGACCAAGGCTTGGAGGTGGTCCACCAAGGTCCTAAGGGCATCAGTGTGGTCAATGTGGACCCAAATACTGTGAGTCTCGAGCGATCAAAATGAGTCCACCCATTCGATTTGGAACCGACGGAGTCCGTGGTCCTGTTGGGACCTGGCCCATCACCTCGGCTGGCGCCGAGGCCATCGGTTTGGGCATCGCTACGTGGGTCCATGGCGGAACGGTCTTCGTAGGCCGAGACACCCGAGAGAGTGGTCCTGAGTTGATACAAGCGATGATTCGCGGACTCACACTCGGTGGCAGTACTGCAGTGCGTCTAGGGATCCTACCCACAGCAGCGGTGTCGGCCGCCGTTGCATCCGATGAAGATGCAGTAGCTGGCGTGATGGTCACCGCTAGCCACAACCCATGGGCCGACAATGGCATCAAGGTACTGGATGCTGCAGGTGAGAAGTTGACGGACTCCGAGCCCCTGTTGGCTTGCATTGCCTCACCCCTCGCCCAAGCTTCCGGCGAAGCCACGGACCACCCAGACCCCCTCGCTGCCTGGACCTCATCCCTTCCACAGGTCGACCTCAGCGGACGGATCATCTTGCTGGATGCAGCCCACGGTGCTGGTTCCGTCACCTCCCTCGATGCCCTCGAGGCCGCTGGCGCGCAAGTCCGCTCCGTAGGCGTGAGCCCCAATGGCCGAAACATTAATGAAGGCGTCGGGTCCATGCACCCACCCACAGATCTCCAGGGCTGCGACTTCGCCATCTGTCTGGACGGCGACGCTGACCGCCTGGTGATGGTCGACCCGCACCATGGTGTTCTCGATGGCGACGACCTGCTCTGGATCCTGGCCCAAGCCACCAACGGCCCAGTCGTGGGTACGGTCATGTCAAACGGTGGGCTGGAAGAGGCCCTCGCCGGGCGACTGGTGCGCACCGATGTCGGCGACGCGAACGTCCACGCAGAGATGGTACGCATTGGCGCGCATCTGGGTGGCGAGCCCTCTGGACACATCATGATCCAGGGTGGAATGCCCACCTCCGACGGCCTGTACACCGCACTTCGAGTCCTTCAGGCCGCTCAAGGTGGACCCTTGCCGATCGGCGGGTGGAAACGCTGGCCACAAGCCAAACAAAATGTCCGTGGAGTCGGCCTCGATCCGAACCTGGATGCCATCCATTCCGCCCAAGAGTCAGGGCATCGGGTGCTTGTCCGTGCATCGGGCACCGAGCCCGTTGTGCGTGTGATGGTCGAAGGACCACAAGCCGAGATGTGGACCGAACAAATCGCGAAGGCCCTCCCGCCACTGACCTGAGACTCCATCCACGGTCGGGTTTTAGGCCCAATCGCCATCACCATGATAAGACCGACGCCTCAACAAACGGGAGGGGCCATGCCTCGCAGACTCGGTGTAAACATTGATCACGTCGCAACCCTTCGCCAGGCGAGGCAAGCGTCGTACCCAGATCCTGTGGCAGCAGCGATGGTCGCGGAAATTGCAGGTGCAGACCAAATCACTTGCCACCTTCGGAGTGACCGCCGCCATATTCAAGATGCCGACCTTCCTCGTCTTCGAGATGCCGTCCAGACTCAACTCAATGTCGAAATCGCCGCCACTGAAGAAATGATTCGCATCGCCATTGAAGTGCTCAGTCCTGGCGCGTCCGGTGGCAGAAGGCATCGCGTGACATTGGTGCCCGAGCGCGAGGGCGAGGTCACCACTGAAGGTGGGCTCGACGTCGTGGCAAACAAGGCCTTGATTGCAGAGACCACCCGGAAACTTGTGGATGCCGGTATTCTCGTCAGCTTGTTTGTAGACCCGGATGAGGCCCAAATTGAAGCCAGCCACCTCGACGGAATCGATATGATTGAGCTGAACACCGCTCGATATGCAGAAGAAGGCATGGCTGACATCGAGCGTTTAATAAATGCCGGACAGGCAGCCATGAACATGGACATCGAGGTTGCCGCTGGGCATGGCCTCACCCACCACAACCTGCCGATTCTGGTCGAAGAAGTACCAGAAATCACCGAATACAACATCGGACACAGCATCATTGGGCGGGCCGTCTTCGTTGGCCTCGATACCGCAGTCCGCGATCTCTGTGCCATGATTCAGGGATGATCCCTGCAGCCACCGCAGCCCAGACACGCACCTTAGATCACACCGTCATCGAAGGCTTGGGCATTGCCGGGCGCACCCTGATGGAAGTGGCCGGGCGAGGCGTAGCGGACGAGATTCACCGCCGCTTTCCGAGCGGTGAAATTGCAGTCCTGTGTGGCCCTGGAAACAACGGTGGCGACGGCTATGTGGCCGCACGGTGGCTGCACCTATGGGGACGCCAAGTCCGATTGTTCGGGATGGACAGCTCCTCTCCCGAAACCCTGGCGAATCGACAATTATGCGTTCAGCTCGGGCTGCCCTTTTCGGACCCTGAGCAGGCAGTGGCTGGCGCAGATGTGGCCGTTGATGCGCTGCTTGGAACGGGTCAATCACAAGCCCCACGTGGCCAAATTATTCAGGCACTCAAGGCCTTGTCCGTCGCACGCCATGTGGTCGCCATCGATATCCCAACTGGAGTCCACTCGGACACTGGGCAGAACCTGGGCGGGGCGGTCCAATGTGCACTTACCTTAACCATAGGCCGGTGGAAGCTGGGACTGCTGAGTGCCCCTGGCTGCGCCCTCGCCGGCGAAGTGAGCCTCATCGACATTGGGCTGGACTTGGCGCTATCGATGGACCCCAGCCTCACCCCGAGCGCCCACATACTCGAGAACTCAGACATCGCTGCCTGGTGGCCAAAACCCGCAGACACCGATGCCAAGTGGGACCGAGGCCACGTCGGCATCCTCGGCTCCAGGGGTGCAGCGACTCTGGCTGCACACGGTGCATTTCGGGGTGGCGCAGGCCTGGTCACATTGTTCGCACCCAAGACTGAATGGGATCACTTTCACGGACTCTGGCCGGAAGTGATCATGGCCGAAGCCCACAGGCTCGACCCCAATCGACACGATGTCATCGTGGTGGGTCCCGGGCTGGGTGTGGAGCACATCGACCCCGTACTCGCTCTGTGGAATGACTACCCAG
>CAWVVG010000019.1:0-19106 GCA_963932775.1 uncultured bacterium | reverse complement strand
TTCGGCCAAAGCTGCAAGTGCATCGGTTGACGACGCTCCTGCACCAGAAGGCGAAAATTCCGGCGGTCGATGGGTCACGGTCTTGGTGTCTCCCAAAACCCGATCGATGGCGGCAGGCTGGGTAGAGCCAAGCCGCTGGGCGGCGTAATTGGCCAAATCTCGCAGCGTCCGGTGCTGACTAAGCCGGAAGCCTGAGTCATGATCCAACCGGAAACGGTCTCGTACTATGGCGACGACCTCGGCCTGTTTGACTGTATCGACACCCAAGTCGGCCTCAAGTTCGTCATCGAGGTTCAGCTCCTCGGAGCTGTATCCAGTGGCACTCGCGACCACGTCCAGCACGGCACGAAGCACAAACGGGGTGGCATGGCTGCCGCCAGATTCCGATACCTCGGCAGGGGTGGCCGACCACTTCCGCATGGACTCCGATGTCGCCAAGCGAGCCTTGGCCTCCTGGAATAAATCAGGGACATCTGTGTCCGGGGTCGCCTTAATGTCAAAGCCCAAGCTAGTGAGCGCCGCTAGAGCATCCTGAAAACTCGCGAGCCCACCATGCTTTGGATGGTTGGTATAGATCGCCCGGTGGGGCCTGCGCTTGAGAATAGACGTCACAAATCCGGACAGGGCCCGCTTTGGCCCACACTCGACAAAGATGCGTACACCATCCGCATACATCCGCTCGATCTGCGCGATCCATTCCACTGGAGCAGCAACCTGCTTGGCCAACGTCTCGATAATCTGCTCCCGGGCGCCTTCCCCGGTGGGGTAGTAGCGGCTGGTCACATTGGTCGTGATCGGCCGACGCGGTGGCTGAATATCGAGTCGCTCCAGCACTTTCTTCAGAGGAGCGGAGGCCGGAGCTACGATGCTCGAGTGGAACGCATGGCTCACAGGCAGTGGATACACGGTAATGCCGCGAGACACAAAAGCCTCGATGGCTGCTTCCACAGGCCCAGATGCTCCCGCGATCACCGTCTGTGTCGCACAGTTCTTGTTCGCGGGCACAACGTACCCAGGAACTTCAGCCAGAACCTCTAAAACCTTGTCCACGTTGGCCGCAATACCCGCCATCCGACCCTTGTCTTCGATTTGAACAGAGGCCATTTCACGGCCCCGTGCACTCACCGCCAGAAGCGCGTCGCGAAAACTAAGAATTCCTGCCGCTACTGCGGCGGCGTACTCGCCGAGCGAGTGCCCCGCGACCATGTCCGGGAACACACCGTGAGCAGCGAGCAGGCGCATGATTGCAATGTCGACCGTCAGCGTGGCTGGCTGAGAAATTTCAGTGTCTCTGAGCCGTTCGAATTGGTCCTCTTCCGAGAGTTCTGGGTTTCGTCGAATGAAGTCCCGCAGAGGACGCCCAAGCTCGGAAGCCATCACCTCATCGGCCTCATCAAAGGTCGCAGCAACCACCGGATAAAGCTCGGCGAGATCGAGGCCCATGCCAATGTATTGAGAGCCCTGCCCGGTAAAGAGAAAGGCAACCTTTCCGTCGTTCGGGGCATCCTCAACGTAGATTCCACGACCACGAAGCATATCGGTAGAGCCATTCTTCTGCAGCACCTTGAGGGCCCGCTCGATCTGCTCTGTTCGGGTCGTTTCATCTGGAGCTGCCGCCGCAAGGCGCACTGGAGCCGACGGGTCAAACGGTGCCCGGTCAGCACCCAGCAAGGCCCCGATCAATCCGGCCCGGTCCATGGCACTCACCCCCCAGACAGCGTGTGGCAGCGGCTGATCCTTCAAAGCAGGGAGCACTGCCACCGAGGGAGCCGAAGCGGGCACTTCTGAGGTCAATGCGCCTCCGTGATCCTCCTCGAGCACCACGTGAAAGTTCGTGCCTCCAAACCCAAAAGCACTCACACCCACTCGACGAATGTTTCCGGCAGGCCATGGCTCTGCGTGGGTCTGAACCTGTAGTGGAACTTTATCAAACGGTACGTCTGAGCGTGCATTCTTGAAGTTCAAGGAGGGTGGAAATACCTGGTTGTGCAAAGACAGCGCGGCCTTGATGCAGCTCGCCGCACCCGAAGCCGACTTGAGGTGCCCGATGTTGGACTTCACAGAGCCAATTCGGATGGGTCCCCGATCCCCTCGGCGGCCTTCGCCAATTACTTCCGTGAGGCTCTCGACCTCAACCTTGTCTCCAACAACGGTAGAGGTACCGTGACACTCGATCAGGTCGACCTCTACCGGGTCGAACCCAGCTTCCGCATAGGCCCGCTGTAGTGCCAGGCGTTGTCCCCGAGGGTTGGGCGCGGTGATGCCCTTGCCTTTTCCATCACTGGATGCACCAATCCCACGAATCACCGCATACACTCGGTCTCCGTCGCGGCGGGCATCACTCAGACGCTTGAGCACCAAAACTCCCGCGCCCTCTCCCATGACGAAGCCGTCTGCGGCCTGATCAAAAGGGGCGGAGTGTTTGGGTGACAGGGCACCAATCTTGCAGAACTTGGCATAGGTGGGCACGCCCATCGAGCGATCTGAACCACCCGTGACACACATGTCCACATCGCCACTCTGAAGGGCCTTCACTGCAGACTGGATGGCCGCCATGGAGCTCGCACAGGCCGCATCAACGGTAAAGTTCGGCCCACAAAAGTCAAATGCGTTGGCCACCCGGCCAGCGATCACATTGGACAACTCACCGGGCATGGAGTCTTCATTGATGACCGGTAAATCACCTTTTACTCCGGCCTCGAATCCATCCAGAATAGCTGTCTTGGTCGAGTCATCGAGCGCCGCAAACTCTGGTAGGGCCTCTAAGGCCGCCTTGAAGGCCGGCACTCGGGTCCGTACGACATAATCATCGGTGACTTCACCACCCATGGAGTTGCCAAGAATCACGCCGACCCGAGTGCGATCGAATTTCCGATCCGCACCGTAGCCGGCATCTTCCAGGGCCTCGCCCACACTCTCTAGGGCAATCTGCTGAACGATCGCCACCTGCTTGGCGACGTTCGGAGGTATCCGGAACTGCCGCGAATTGAACTTAAAGCCATCCAGAAACCCACCAATTTTAGCGTAGGTTTTGTCGGGCGTGGACTTGTCTGGGTCCCAGAACAAGCGCGAATCCCAGCGCTCCTTCGGCACCTCTACAATGGCGCTCTTTCCGGCCATCAAATTGTCCCAAAACTGTGGAACGCTGAGGGCGCCAGGTAGCCGGCAGCCCAAACCAATAATCGCAACAGCTTCTCGTGGCTGCTCAGGAACGGGCCCTGGTGGACTCGAGACCGGACGAGCTACCGCTGGCGCTGCGCCAGCCGAGGATGCCGTCTGGTATGCGCTCACCAACCGAGACAGGGTCTTGTGCTCTGTGGCCAGAGAGAGAGCCTTGCCGACACCCGGCCCAACCGGAAAAGCGACCTGAGACGAATCACCAGGGCTCAACCAACCCTTGGATAGGGTCCAAAAACCCTCACCATCGAGGAGGCGCCGAAGAACAGGAGAGAGGGGAGAGGCAGCAATTTGAAAGCCGTTCACCACATGAAAGGAGCCGCCGTCTAAACGACGCAGGCGTCCGAGCATCTGCTCGTTTAGACCCAATTCAGGCAGCCCGTACAGCACCTCGGACAGCACAACCCCTTCCGCACCGGACGCAAGCGCCGTCGCTGCATCCTCTGGGCTCAAGCTGGCATCCAAGATCACCCGCTGATCCTGACCCATGGCCGACAATTGGGTCAACCCTTTGGCGGGGCCGCAAGGACCACCCACCTCTGAACCCCGAAGCACCACACCGGCAAAACCTTCCGGAACGGCACGGGGTTCAGTTATCTCTAGCCACGTTTCCCGGTTTCGCACCGGAGACTTGTGGTTACCGCTGAGGATTACAGGACCGGTTCCGGGTACGCTGCGTCGAGTCCGCACACGAACCCATACACCGTCTGGAACTGCGGTGTTCGGGCTAGACGTGAAATCCAAAACAGGGACAGCGCCCACGCTTTGAAGTACTTCAACGTATGATGCTCGCTCACCAGGGAGAATGCAGAAAAAGGCCCGCTTTGGCATTTTGGCTCCGCCTTGTTCGCCAATGCGTAACCTTCGTTTGAGGGAATTGGAACCCCATGTGTACGCACACACAACCTGTGCGCTATTCTTACGATACAAAAGCACCGTGGATCCACGACCAATTCAAGAATTATTAGCCGAACTCGACCTCCCCGCGCCGAAGTGTACAGGCGTGCTTTTGGTCGACGATGAATTCGAAGTTTTGGCAGTTCTAGAAGCATTATTGGACGATGACTGGGATGTTTATACGGCACAGAGCGGAAGGGCTGCTCTAGAGATCCTAAATTCAGACACCCCCATTCAACTGGTCATTACCGACCAACGAATGCCTGAGATGACGGGTGTGGAATTTCTCCAGGCTGTCGCAAACACTCACCCGGACTTGTACCGAATGGTCCTCACTGCCTACTCGGATGTCGACCCCATTGTGGCCGCCATCAACCAGGGGAAGGTGGACCAGTTCATTCTCAAGCCCTGGGACCCCATCACCATTCGGGGTCTCGTTGCCGAAGGGTTGAGCGTCTGTGAACGCCGGGCAGCAATGAGCTCGATCGTGGCCACATTGACCGAACGGTTCGAGACGCAAAACACTCAACTGGCCACCCTAAAGGGGGCTGCCGAGAAAGACAGTGCGCGCGCATGGCTGTCTGTTCTCGATCAAATCGGGACCCGCATCCTCGAGGACCTTCAGATTGTATTGACCACTGCGCAATCGGCACTGCCCGAGCAAGTCGGCATCCAGAGTTCCGCACGCCGTGTCCGCAGCCTCGTCCAGGACCTTCAGCGAATCTCCACAGCCCAAGACTCCAGCCTGAGGACCGCCACATCGCCGCGAAAACTAGTCAGCGATGCGGTCCGTTTGCTCATTGACGAGGACCTGGGGGACAACAATGCTGTGCATGTGGATCTGGAACCATCCGTAGAGTCACTGTTCATCGATCCAGAACCCATGCGTCAAGCCCTGCTCAACCTGATGCGGAATGCCATCCATGCCTCCGAGGCTGACGCGCCCATCCAGGTTCGGATCCGCCGCGGAGGGGAGGGAATGATCGTGTTGGAGGTGGCCGATCGGGGCCAGGGCATCGACATAGAGGACCTCCAGCAAGCCATGACACCCTTCTTTAGCGGCTTCAATCCACCTGGAAATGGCCTCGGGCTCACCCTGTGCCGGCTCGTAGCAGAGGCACATGGAGGCCGCGTGGCACTCCTCGACAACGATCCCTCTGGGGTGATTGCCCAGCTGTGGCTGCCCGAAGGACCATCATGAACAGCCTGAGACAGGTCCTGGCCGACTATGCCGTGCCGCTGCAGCTCTGGTTGACGCCAGAAGCACGAAAGTCGGTGGCAGAACCCCTCATCGAGCGTCTGGGAGACCGGATCCAGATTCATACCAATCCGCTGAAGATGGTTGGAGAACTGAAAGGACCCGCAGTCCTCATAATCGCCGCATCAGAAATAGACGGCCCACAAACTGAGTCCCTCAAGGCCCTCTCCACTCTCGCCCACCCAGGTCGAGCCGTGATGATTGGAGGAACCGCTGACCGGGACGTTCTGATGAACGCGATCAATCACTGGGGCGTCGTCCGTGTGGTCCCTTCAGGTGCCCCCACCGAAACCCTACTCGCCGCGGTGATGGCCGCAGGACAGACCCTCAAGCGAGAGGTCGCCCTTGAGTCCGCCATCGATGACCTGGGAACCGAAACCACGATGCTTAGCTCTGCTATCGACCATGTGGATGCCAGCCGAGAGCAGATGGCAACCCGGACCCGAGACCTGGCCTCTACTACCTTCGCGGCTGGACTCACCGAGAGCCTGCGCGGAGAGTGGGCGACACTTGAGGCTTTGGCCAATGGCATAAACCAAGAAGATTCCCAGGCCCTGGGATTGGCAGCCGACGGGGTGAAGGCGCTGGTAGAGACCCTGGAACAGGCCACCGATCGCGCCATCGAGGTGGCCGCAAAAATTCCGAATCAAGCCGAAGCCTTGGATCCCGTGCTCCGGCGAGTGGCCTCGCTCTTGGGCGCTCAAGCCGGAAAGTCGCTCGCCGGACACATCGGAACTGGCTGCCAGTCCACGGTGGACCCGCTTGCCCTATTTCACAGCCTCTGCCACATCAGCCAGCGATTGAACGGTCCACCGGTGGTGGAAATTGATGCCCACCGCGCGGGCGATCAGGCCATTGTCGAACTGGCCTTTGAGTCCAACGCCCCCCTCGTTTCCTCCGAGGAATTCAATGTCCTCGAGTCCATCGCGCTGATCAAGAAACAAGGTGTAAGCATCGAGCCCCACCCCACCAATTCTTGCCGCATTCGAGTCACCATTCCCTACTCGGAAGCAAGCAATGCCTGAGCAACTCATCAACCCCGACCGAAACGAGAATTTTCGTGGCCTCGGAATGGTCGCTCGGTCTGCGATCTTAATGGGACCATTCTGCTGGCTACTGTCCGCCTCTT
Organism: uncultured bacterium; assembly: GCA_963932775.1. Classification (GTDB taxonomy): domain Bacteria; phylum Myxococcota_A; class UBA796; order UBA796; family UBA796; genus UBA796. The sequence goes on along the minus strand of CAWVVG010000019.1, from coordinate 12,645 downwards.
TCGACACCCGGTCGATGGTACTCGGCGGAATCTCGGCTGGAGCCGGCGTGGTTGTCCTGATGCTCCGCCGGGGCCTGCCCAAGCCCATGGGTGAGCGTGCCCTCGACTTCTCGCTTGGGTTGCTCATTGTCATGGCGGTGCTGTCCACAGCCATTGTCGGCCCGTCGTCCGCTCAGCTCACTATGGCGCTGGCTGTAATCTGCGTCCTCGGTAGCACACTATTTAGCCGGTCAGGACCGATGCTCGCCCTCTTTTATGGGGCACTGATCGCCACCTGGCTTGGAGCTCACCAAGCCACCGGTACCGAGATAATCCTGGGGAATGTAGGCTTTCTGGGTGCGCTCATGGCGCTGGGATGGGTCTCTACTCAATCCAAGCTCCGACTGAATGCCGAAGCCGAGGCTGTGGTCCAAGGCGTGGAAGATACTGCGGCCGCTGAGCGCATGTCTGCCGGAGAGTTGAAGGAGATGGATCGCCTGAAGACAGGCTTCTATACGAGCATTGTTGAGGGCCTTCGTGGACCCTTGACCTTGATGCTTTCCCCCTTAGACAGCATGCTCTCCGGTGATGTAGGGAGCTTCCGAGCCAACCAGATTGAGTATCTGGAGACCGTCCGGCGGAATGCACTAAAAGTGCTGAGGCTCAGCGATGACCTCGTGGACCTGAGCCACCTAGAGAGCGGGCTGCTGAGACTCCAGTCTGAGGACACCGATATCGTCGGACTGCTCCAGGGCGTCGTCGACCACGCCCAAATGGCAGCAGCCAGCAAGGGCATTCAAATCAGCATCTCCGCAGATGAGCCGGACATTCACATCGCCGTCGATGTAGAAAAGCTGGAGCGAGCGGTGACTCACCTTGTCTCCACCGCCATCCAGTACACCAGCCAAGGAGGAAAAGTAAGCCTCCATGTCTTCCCTCAAGATGACGGTGCGACCATCATCATCCAAGACAACGGCGCTGGCTTGCCACCGGACTGGCTCCAGGCCATCGGGCCCTCCGATACCACCCGAAAGTGGCTTCCTCCCCGATCACCGGAAGGGGTCGGCTTGGTCTTGGCGCGTGAGATCGTCGCCCAACACAGCGGGAAGTTCAGTGTCGCCTCACGGCTGGAGACGGGCACTACCTTCACTATTTTTCTGCCACCCGGCATCAAGAGCGGACCGATCAACAAACCTCACGCCGATGCAAGGACCGAGCGAATCCGGAGCGGAGAAGCCTACCGCTTTGGTGCCCTTGAGGATGTGAGCTTGGTTCCAGAAGTCGAACATGCCCCCTCCGAGAGCAAGGCCACCAAGGTCCTGGTGGTGGATGACAACCCAGAGATTCTCCAGTTCACCAAGAGTCTTCTCAGCCAAGAACATGCCGTCTTCGTGGCCAACAACGGCGAAGCGGGACTTGAGCTTGCCAAGCGAGAGCTGCCCGATGTCATCATCACCGATACCCGCATGCCAAAACTCGATGGCGCGGGCCTTATTCGCGCCCTGCGCGAGGACCCGCGATTGGCTGCAGTCCCTACGATTATTCTCACCGCCCGCAACCAAGTGGCGGACCGGGAAGCCGCAAGAGAAAGCGGAGCGGACATGGTCATGGACAAACCCTTCAACCCCAGGGAGCTTCGTTCAGCCATCTCGGAGTTGTTCGCCAAACAACACCGACAGGCTTCCACTTTCATGAATGAGCAAGCCAGAAGCTTTGAGATCATCTCTGCGGGGCTGGCTCACGAGATGCACAACCCCCTCGCTTACATCAAGAATGCCAACTTTGTGATCGGGGAGAACGCGCACAAGATCGTCGATGCGGCCAAAAACCCCGACCTGAGTACCGAGGAGCGAGACAAGCGTTTCGACAAGGCCCGAGACAAGATCAATAAAATGCTGCCCGTCGCAGATCGCGGAATCAAAAAGGTAGAGCAGCTGGTGGCACTAATGAGGCGGTATGCGCGGGAAGGCTACAGTTCCGATGCGGTCGACCTTCCCATCGACCAATGCATCGTTGATGTCCTTGCGATGATTGCACCGAAGGACAACAAGGAGGTCACCATTGAGCCGGATCTGGCGGCCCCTGAGGCCATCATCAAGGGAGTCCATGAAGAACTCCAGCAGGCCATCACCAACCTCACACAGAATGCGGTGGATGCCGTTGGAAAGGGTGGGCATGTATGGGTCCGAACCCGGGCGGAGGCCCGAGCCGTTCGAATCGAAGTGGTCGACGACGGACCCGGAATCCCAAAAGAGGTTCTGGCCCGTATATTTACGCCCTTCTTTACGACCAAAGAGGTCGGGAAAGGCATGGGTCTCGGACTGACCATCACTCGGCAGGTAATCAAACAGCACGGTGGAACCCTCGACGTGGACTCCACTCCAGGCACTGGAACGACCTTCACAATCCGCCTGCCCCTGGCCAGCGAAGCCCTCGATGCACAAGACCGAACCAGCGTCCTAGAACAAGCTGGAGCCACCGACGAGCCTCCCCCCGTCACCCCCTGAACCGCCCAACGCTCCAAGCAGATCACTACGGCCAAGCCAGTCAACCAATGCACGAGCAAAAGGGATGACTATTGAGTGATGTGTTCGGCGGATTGCAGCGACGGTCCTACCAAGGACCCTCGGATCCGAGGAACTCTCCGCTCCGAACCAACTTGCCTGCGGCTGCGAGAACCGGGTGCAGCACCTGGTCATCTTCCCAGTAATCAATCCGTTTGCGAACCCGCTGGTGCAGGGTCTGGATTTCTGGTGCAAGGGTGATCGGAGCGGCTTCAACAGCCACTCCGTCTCCATCAAATGCGATGCCCCGCACTCGAAGGTCGAGGGCTTGGGCCGCCAAAAGCATCTCGATGCCGACGATGTCCGCCACACACTCCAACATCGAGAGCAACATCCGAGCTGCGATGGGGCCCATGCTTACATGGTCTTCGTGGTGCTGGACCGTTGGAATGCTGTCCACTGAGGCGGGGTGTGCCAGCCCTTTGCACTCGCTCGCCAGTGATGCGGCGGTGTATTGGGTAAGCATAAATCCGCTGTTTAGTCCGGTTCCACGAACCAAAAATGAAGGCAAACCCTTGGATAGTTGGCCGTATGTCAGCCGGAAGGTTCGCCGCTCCGAGACGGTCGCAAGCTGGGTCACCGCTATCTTGAGCGCATCGAGTGCATGAGCGACCGGAGCCCCATGGAAATTGCCCCCCTCAAGCCACTCACCATCGATGAGCAATGGGTTGTCTCCCGCGCCGTTTAATTCCCGCTCAAGGATGGTCTCGGTGCGGTCCAGATCCTCAACCAAGGTTCCCATTACCGCGGGTGCTGCTCGTATCGAGAACGCATCCGCTCCTCCTGAAGCCAGCACCTGTTCACTCCCGACCAACAAGGCCCGGAGTCGCTCACCAACTAAAACTGCACCCGGATGATTGCGCGCTGAAAGAAGGCGGTCATCAATGCAGCCAGCCCCAGCCCCCACAGCCTCCATTGTCATCGCGCATGCCGCGATTGCCGAATCCAGCACCCGGCGGGCACGGGTCACAGCCACAGCACCGAGTGCCGTGGTCATGCTGATGCCATTGATCAGCGCCAGTGCTTCTTTGGGGTTGGGAACATAGGCCGGAATGGAGTCTGGGCGGTCGGCATACCCACACGCAACCCGAGCAATATGAGCGAGGGGCGCCAGGTCTCCCGCCGCCCCGACACTGCCTTGGCTGGGTACAACCGGGATGACACCCTGATTCAACATCGCGATCAACACCTCGGCCGCCTCGGGACGGCATCCGGTGGTCGCGGTGGCCAAGACATTGGCCCGTGCAGCCATGGTCGCCCGCACCAGAGGGTCCGGAAGGGGATCTCCCACGCCAGCACAATGGCCCAAGATAAATGTGCGGCAGAGTTCTTCCGCCGACAACTCCGCAGCAAAGCCGCCCACCAACCAGTGATGCTTTTCTTCTAAAATGCTCGGCCCTACTGGCATGCTTGCCACGTTCTCATCCATGGCCGTACGCGCGCTGCCGGACAGCTCCACCCCCGTGCCATGAGCAATGTCGTAAACGTCCGAGCAACGCAGGCTCTTTCCATCGATGGAGATGCTCATGCGATGCGCTCCAGACCCTGAACAACGTCCTCGTGACCACCACCCCGGATCCATGAATTCAGGGCCTCGATCTCCTCCGACGGGATCGGACAAGGCCCAAGGCCATCCAGCACAGCACTGGCCCGTCGCAGACCCTCCGCTGTTCCATTTCCGAGGGAGATTCCGGGTGTCTCATGACGTCGAAACTGAAGAGCCCGAACCGCACCCAAAAGCTCGATGGCCACGACTCTCCGTGCATTTTCTACTACCGTTGCGGCACGCCTGGCGGCGGTCGTGCTCATGGCAACATGGTCTTCTTGATCCTCGCAGGTCGGGATCGAGTCCATAGAAGCCGGCCAACCCAGCGCCTTGTTTTCGCTGACGAGCGCAGCGGCTGTGGTCTGCGGAACCATCATGCCCAGCTCGGGTCTGTCCATGGATGCAAGAGCCGGAGGCAGTCGCTGACTCAAGCTGCCCGTCGTCAATCGATACAGCCGACGTTCCGACAAATTGGCAACCTCGGAAATCGCTATCTTGAGCACATCGAGGGGTATTCCCACCGGCTCGCCATGGAACATTCCGGCACTGAATGCTTTGTTCTCACCCTCCTCATCCAAAAGAATGAGGGGATTGTCTGTGGCGGAGTTGATCTCGATGGACACCTGCTCAACCGCATATCGAATGGCATCTCGACATGCGCCCAAGACCTGTGGCGTACACCGAAGGGAGTACGCATCCTGAAGTTTCTCGGGCATAGAGTCTATGAGATCACTGCCCTCAAAGAGCGTACAAAGATTGGACGCGGTCGCGATGGCCCCCGTGTAAGGCCGCAAGGCGTGGACGCCGGCATGGAACGCTCGACTTTCACCCCGCAGAGCCTCGATGCTCATCGCTGCAGCGAGCTCGGCTGCTTCTACCAACGACAGAGAGTCATGCAGGGCGAGTGCACCGATCGCGGTCGTCAACTGCGCACCATTGGTGATCGCCAACCCATCCTTGGCCTCCAGCTCAAGCCGGCCTATTCCTGCAGCCGCCATGCCCTCAGCAGCCGACATTTCAGCCCCCTGGAACCGAACCCGGCCGTGATCACCTTCGGCCAAAACCAAGCCCAGGTGGGCCAATGGTGCGAGGTCGCCCGACGATCCACAGCTTCCCTGGGAGGGAACCATTGGTGTCACGTCGGCATCCAGCATGCGCAACAAAGTGTCCACCAGCAGAGGCCGACATCCGCTCACACCCTTGGCGAGCGCATTGGCGCGCAGGAGCATCATGGCCCGGGTCTCCGCCACGGGCAGAATGGGCCCCACCCCCGCGGCATGCGACCGAATCAAATTCAAAGACAATAAACTCGAATGGGCCGGATCTATCCTCACCCTGGCCAGGGAACCAAACCCGGTATTCACCCCATAAACAGGCTGATCTAGTTTGCTCGCAGCTTTCACCCAGGAGTAGCTGGCCTCCATCTTGGTGCGGGCCGGCTCAGTAAGGGTCGCCGACCGGCCAAACCGGGCCACGGCAACCACGTCACGTATGGTCAGAGAAGAACCATCAATGGACAACTTGGGGATCATCGGCCACTGCTAACGTCCCGACAGTAAAACGGCCCCAACCAAAGGTGGAGCCGAATCAAACTAAAGAAACCAGCGGGTCAGGCCCGGAGGCGCGCCTGGGCAAGGTCGGCTTGGCGGCGAATCCGTAGGCCTTCCTCGCTCTCCGTGTCGCAGCTCTTGAGTGAAGCGAATGCCTCGTTGAGCTCCTTGGTTGCTGTGGCCTTGTCTACATCATCGGCCGACTCGCAGAGGTCCACCAGAAGCGTAATCCGGTCCGGCCCCACCTCAGCAAAACCAGGACCGACCACAAACTTTGTGACGTCCGAACCACTGACCAGTGTCACCACTCCCGCCTCGGTCACCGCGAGGGTGTGGGCATGCATATTCAGCACACCAAACTCACCCAGCTGACCGGGTGCGGCCGCCATGTCGCAGTCGCCTTCATAGGCCACCGCCATTGGGGTCACGATTTCGACGTGAACGGTCACGCTGCGCTCTCAGCAAGCTTCTTGGCCTTCTCGATGGCTTCTTCGATTGTACCGACCAAGTAGAAGGCTTGCTCTGGCAGGTTGTCGTGCTTGCCTTCCAGAATTTCCTTGAAGCCGCGAACAGTATCCGCCTTAGAGACGTACTTGCCCTCAAAGCCTGTGAACTGCTCGGCAACGAAGAATGGCTGGCTCAGGAAGCGCTCGATCTTGCGAGCCCGGGCCACGATTGCCTTGTCTTCATCGGAGAGCTCATCCATACCAAGAATGGCGATGATGTCCTGAAGATCCTTGTAGCGTTGCAGCACTTGCTGAACATTCCGAGCCACTGCATAGTGCTCCTCGCCCACAACTGAAGGCTCAAGGATGCGGCTCGTGGAGTCGAGTGGATCTACTGCTGGGTAGATCCCCTTCTCTGCGATCTTCCGGCTGAGAACCGTGGTCGCATCCAAGTGAGCGAAGGTGGTTGCTGGAGCGGGGTCGGTAAGGTCATCCGCTGGAACGTAGACCGCTTGAACGGAGGTGATGGAACCGTTCTGAGTGGTGGTGATCCGCTCTTGAAGCATTCCCATCTCTGTACCAAGGGTCGGCTGATAGCCAACGGCGCTCGGAATACGACCAAGCAGCGCGGATACCTCGGAGCCAGCCTGGGTGAAACGAAAGATGTTGTCGACGAACAAAAGCACGTCTTGGTTTTCTTGATCTCTGAAGTGCTCAGCGATGGTCAGCGCGGAGAGGGCGACCCGGGCACGAGCTCCTGGGGGCTCGTTCATCTGGCCGTACACCAGGGCAACCCGGCTGCCTTCAGTGTCGACAATTGGGAGGCCGTTGTCGGACAGAACCAAGTGGCCATCCTCTTGCTTGGCGTTGATAACACCCGCTTCCATCATCTCGAACCAGAGGTCATTGCCCTCACGGGTACGCTCGCCGACGCCGCCGAATACCGACACACCATCGTGCTTCAGTCCGACGTTATTGATGAGTTCCATGATGAGAACGGTCTTGCCAACGCCGGCACCACCAAAGAGGCCAATTTTTCCACCGCGAGAGTACGGAGCGAGAAGGTCAACGACCTTGATGCCAGTTTCGAACATCTCGACTTCGGTGCTCTGATCGACAAAACCAGGGGGTGAGCGGTGGATGGGAGAAGTAAACTCCGCATTGATGGGGCCCAGCTCGTCTACAGGCTCTCCGACCACGTTCATGATCCGTCCCAGAACCTTGCCGCCTACCGGTACCGTAATGGGTCGACCAGTATCCTTGACGGGCAGGCCACGGGAGAGGCCGTCCGTTGTGTCCATTGAGATACAGCGAACGGTGTTTTCACCGAGGTGCATCGCAACCTCAACCACCAAGTTGTCCTCTTTGTCGCTGATGAACGAGTTGCTCATTGTGAGAGCTGAGTAGATGTTTGGGAGCTCTCCTGGTGGAAATTCCACATCCACTACGGGGCCCGTAACTTGGACGATTCTGCCGGTAACGTCTGACATGTCTGTACTCCTATGGATGCTGCGCTACAGCGCTTCTGCACCCGAAACAATTTCGGTGAGTTCGGTGGTGATGGCTGCCTGACGGGCTCGGTTGTACACGAGAGTCAGAGAGTCGATGAGGTCGGAAGCGTTGCGCGTCGCGCTGTCCATTGCAGCCATGCGCGCAGCTTGTTCGCCGGCCTGGGTCTCCAGGAAGGCTTGAAGTATTTGAGTGCGAAGCGCCAGAGGCAACAGTCGCCCGAGGATTTCATCCCCGTCAGGCTCATAGATAACGTCGACACCGCTGGTGCTTGCTTCGGCATCGAGCACCATCGGCAAGACCTGGGCGAAGGTCGGAATCTGAGTCATGACGGTTCGGTAGTCATTGTAAGCAACAATGGCCTTCTCGAAGCCATCAGCGGCCATTTCAGAGATCATCTTGGCGACGAGCTTATCGGCTTCAACCCCGTATTCGGAAGGGTCGAGATCAATTGTGGCTTCTTCCACATTGTACCCGCGCTTCCTGAAGTGCCCGGCTCCCTTTTTTCCGAATGCAAGAATGCGAACGTTCTTGCCTTCAGCAATCAGTCCATCGATCTGCTTTTGAGTCGATCGCAACAGTTGTGCGTTGAATCCACCGCAAAGGCCACGGTCGCTCGTAAGCACCGCAACCAAGATGTCTTCTTGGTTGTCCGGAACCTTGAGCAAGGGGTGCTCAATCTCGCCGACGTTGGCCACCACCCGACCGAGCACGCGGCTCAGGGTCTGCTGGTAAGGCTTCGCAGCCGTCGCAGCTTCGGTTGCACGGCGCAGCTTTGCACCCGCGACCAATTTCATGGCTCGGGTAATCTGCCGGGTGTTCTTGACCGACGTTATTCGTCGGCGTGTGTCACGAAGGGAAGCCATCAGGGCTCCTTAAAAAGGGCTTAGTTCCAGGAGGAGCGAAAGTCAGTGATGGCCGCCACAGTGCGGTCCTTCAAATCGTTCTTCTTAAAGGTCGCGACTTCCCGAATATCGGTAAGCAGGTCGCCGTGGTTGGCCTCAAAGTGGCTGGTCAGTGCAGCGATAAAGTCGCAGACCTTGGTATCCTCAATGTCGTCGCAGATGCCGACGCTACCTGCGAGCAAGTGGACAATCTGCATCTCGACGGTGACGGGCACGTACTGACCCTGCTTCAGAATCTCAACCATGCGGGCACCGCGGGTCAACTGCTGCTGGGTGGTGGCGTCGAGGTCGGAACCGAACTGAGAGAATGCCTGAAGCTCGCGGTACTGAGCCAAAGTGAGGCGCAATGCACCTGCGATTTGCTTCATTGCCGGAATCTGAGCCGCGCCACCCACACGAGAGACGGAGATACCTACGTTTACCGCGGGGCGAACACCCTGGTTGAACAGGTCCGACTCGAGGAAGATCTGGCCATCGGTGATCGAGATCACGTTGGTGGGGATGTAGGCCGAGACGTCTCCAGCCTGGGTTTCCACAATCGGGAGTGCAGTCAGAGAGCCACCACCGTCACGATCTGACATCTTGGCAGCACGCTCAAGAAGCCGGCTGTGAATGTAGAAGACATCGCCTGGATATGCTTCGCGTCCTGGTGGGCGACGAAGAAGCAATGAGAGCTGACGGTATGCCGTAGCCTGCTTGGAGAGATCGTCGTACACGCAAAGCGCGTGCATTCCATTGTCCCGGAAGTATTCGCCGATGGTGCAGCCTGTATACGGTGCAAGGAACTGAAGCGGCGCGGCTGAAGACGCGTTCGCGCTCACGACCGTCGTGTACTCCATGGCCCCTTCTTCTTCGAGCTTCTTCACAACCTGACGAACGGTGGACTGCTTCTGACCAATGGCCACGTAGATGCAGTGCATCCGCTTCTTGGGGTCGTCCTTGAATACCCGTTGGTTGATAATGGTATCGATGGCCACCGCAGTCTTGCCGGTCTGGCGATCGCCAATGATGAGCTCCCGCTGACCCCGACCAATCGGAATCATGGCGTCGATGGCCTTTAGGCCTGTCTGCATGGGCTCGTGGACCGACTTGCGCTTCACGATTCCCGGTGCCTTGATCTCAACCGGCATGAACTGGTCGGATTCGATGGGACCCTTTCCGTCGATTGGGTTGCCAAGTGCATCCACAACACGACCCATGAGCGCCGGGCCCACAGGGACGGATACGATCTTGCCGGTCCGCTTGACCACGTCGCCTTCCTTGATGCCGCGGTCGTCACCGAACAGTGCGGCACCGACGTTGTCTTCCTCAAGGTTCAGCACCATGCCCATCAAATTTCCTGGGAACTCCAAGAGCTCGCCTGCCATGGCATTCTGAAGGCCATACAAGCGGGCGATTCCATCACCCACCGAGAGCACAGTGCCAGTCTCTGAGACCTGCACGCGGGCTTCGTAGTTTTGGATCTGCTGCTTGAGGATCTCACTGATCTCTTCTGCACGGATGTCCATTGTCTTCTCCGATTGGGCCTAGGCTTTCGCCACAGCTCCGGGGTTGCGAATCAGTGCCGCCTGGATTTCTTCCAGTCGGGCACGGACGCTTGCGTCGTAAAAAATATCGCCAACCTGAGCCACCATCCCACCGATGAGGCCCGAGTCCACTTGAAAATCGATCTCAACCGTCTTGCCCGTGGACGCTTCAAGCGCACCCTGAACGGTCTTTTTCATGCTGGCATCCAGCTTCGCCGCGGTGGTCACCACAGCGCGAGCCCGCCCTGCAATTTCATCTGCCATCTCGCCATAAAACTGCTGAATACCGTCGTACGCAGCCATGCGGTTCTTGTCTATCAGGAGCCGAAGGAAGTTCGCCACATCCTTGTTGAGGCTGAGTTTGCTCAGCACCTGCTCAAGCACCGCCTTGCGCTCCACCGTGGACATGCCAGGGTTGGTGAGCGCTGCTCGGAGCTGAGCTTCTCCAAGGTCGAGCACCAACGCAAAGGAGACGAGGTCGCCTGCAAAGGAGTCCGTCTTCCCGTTTTCTTGCCCAATCATTATGAGTGCGCGCGCATATCGGCGTGCGATGGAACCACTAACCATTGGTTGCCCCGTCCTTGCCTTGTACGGTATCGATAAAATCACCGGTCAACCGAGACTGATCGTCCGCGGTCACGTTGGCTGAAAGTTTTTCCCGGGCGAGTCCCACAGAGAGCTCCGCGACTTCCTGTCGAAGCGCTTGGCGTGCCCGTTCGGTCTCGTCACGAATGGTCCACTGCGCTGAATCGGCAATGCGCGCTGCATCTTCTTCTGCGCGGGCCATGATCGCCTGTTGCTCGGTGAGCGCGTTCGCCTCAGCGTCCGTCTTCATGCCCGCCAGCTCATTCTCAAAGTCTTCGAGACGAGTCTCCAGCTCCTCAAACCGCTGTATTGCATCCTTTCGGAGGCGGTTGGACTCGTCGATGTCACCCTTCACTCGGGCAGCTCGGTTGACCAGGGCCGCTTTAATCTTTCCACGGAGCAAAAAAGTAAGAAGGCTCACCAAGATCACAAAGTTGATCAGATGGAAGCCAATGGCATTCCAATCCGGAGGATCTCCCGATCCGGAAGCCCACGCGTTTGAGACCAAGAAGAACAGCGTCATCACTATGCCCCCACGGTGAGCGTGCGGCCAAGCACTTGGTTTGCGATCTTGTCCGCGATCTCTCCGGACATGACCTTCAGCTGGATGGAAGCCGCGCTGCGTGCCTCCCCGATCTCGCCGACTGCGGATGTGATCTGAGCCTCTGCCTGTGTGCGCGCTTTGGCGATTACTTCGTCGTACTTAACCTGAGCTTCTGCGCGCTTGGATGCTCGCAGTGCAATGACTTCCTCGCGAGCCAAGCCGAGCTGTTGCTCGTACTGAGCCATGCGGTTGTTGATCTCAGTCTCGGTTCGTGCGGCCTCATCATGGCCGCTTTGAATCGCCACTTCGCGCTCGAGCAAGTAGGTGAGCATCGGCTTGAGAATGATCAAGTACATGCCAACAATAGCCACCAAGAACGGCAACATATTCAATGCAACCTGCAGCGGATCCGGAATGATGTTCATGTGAAAACCCTCGGCTCTGAGTGCGGAAGGGAATCCTCAGTGGGACACCCAAACCGTTCGGATGCGCCGGATAACGCCGCAACCCACTCCTAGCAAGGGACCAAGCCACGCTAGAATCAAGCGTCACAAACGTGCCACCTCAGAACCAAAAGCCAACTGTCAGGGCCGTCTGAGGCCGTACCAAAACAGAGACTGCCCGAGTCTCGGCGTTTGACTTCTGTGAGCGGTGAATCACCACACTCGACTTCATGCCAAAACTGAGGCCATTTTTGAAGCGATACTCCGCACCCATTCCGACCTGACCACCCCACCCGCCGATTCGATCTGCATCTTCTTCAGCAGCCTCTTCCAAGGCGGATGTTTCTTCTGAGGAGGATCCATCACTGGCCTGAGACACAAATGGAACCACCAAGTGAACCCCTGATGTTAAAAAAAACAGCGGCGAGTCTGAAACAGGATCCATCAACCAGCGACGCACATTCATCGCGGGGCGCAGAGCAGACCGGGATTCAACAGACGTAGACTCTGAGGTCTGCACGCTCGTGGCGACCCGGGCCAGAGCCAGTCCGCCAAGAAGACCGGTTCGACCAAACACCCAACCGCCCTGGGCCCTGAGGGGAGGAACGAGCAAGCCGTCGTGCTCGGCCACCTGGGTTCCAGAGAGCTGCCCGTCGGCAACCCAGGCCATCTCGCTCAATCCTGGCGGGACATACTCTGCAACCAACAATGGCCCGGCCTGTGCCGTGGACAGGATGAACAGGCCAAACAACACGATCAGCCCAAAGAGCCCAGCGCCCTGCTCAGCGCTTCGTGATCTGCTGGATGCACCTCTGTGAAACGACAACCGACCAGTTTACGAGAGGAATCCCCTGGGAGCGGCCGAATGTTTCTAATCTCCATCTGCATAGCGATCGGTTCACAACCGGGCAGCTGAACGGATGCGCTGATCACCTCGCCGGCTGCAGGCGACTTGGCCGCCTTAACGATAAAACTAAGGCCTGCTGCGGCGATATCGTACAGTTCATACCGTTCACGCGATTCGTGCGTGTGGTCGCTGTTCACGTGA
>CAWVVG010000018.1:0-20304 GCA_963932775.1 uncultured bacterium | reverse complement strand
AATCCGTCACCCAATCCACCGGAGGCCGATCCCACCGATGGCTCAACCAGTCGGAGAGGTACGCCGTGAGCAAGGTACGACCTTTTCGATTTGGGTGTTTCATATCGTAGAACGAACCTTCAGAAAGGGTCGGCAGCTCGATGACCTCAGCCTGCTCTTCCCACCATCGATCCCATTCCGCTTCCAGCTCGTCATCAATGTAGATGTCCCGATACTGCTGCCGGCCGGTATGTTCAAACAGAACCAACTCCGCACCGGCATCGTCGACAATCCTCCGAAAGTCGGCCAACCCCTTGAGATTGTATTGAGTGGCACTAAAATCCAGATCCCCCGAACGCATGTGATTCCGAAACTGTTCAGAAGATTCGACCATCTTATCTGCCCGGGAGATCTTCTGGCGCGCCCGGTAACGTAGGTGTCGCCTTCCTTTCGGGATCTTCGGAGTCTCCAGATAGAACGGCGCGTTGACCCAGTGGACCCACCCAGCCATGGCCTCCTCTTGATACATGAAGAAGCTGGACGGAACGGCGACGCTTGCCTCCAGCTTCTTCTGAACACCCCAGCTCTCAATGTCCCAGATTTGATCGGTTCGGTTCATCAGCATGATGCGCCAATCGGGCAACATCGAGTACTCGACCCAATCCTTGTGTAGGTTCTCGACCCCCATCCCGTGGATCACGAGGTCCCCTTCACGAATGGGCAAATTCTGAAGGATGCCCCTGGAGAGCCCCGTGGCCCCCCGACTCTGCCCAAACTTGACCACGCGGAACTCCGAATCGCGTTCAGCCAGCACCCGGTTCAAGGTCTTGGCGTTGAAAGAGTCCCGCAGCATTGATGAGCCAACCAGCCACACAATCCGTCCGCCATCGTGCGCTCGCTCCTTCGATTCTTCCAGGTGCCGGAGCTTCCATAGATTCCAGCTCGCACCATTCTCCCGCCCATAATTTACGAAGAAACTGTCCGGCTGTACCAGCGATGCAAGCCCCAGATACAGCATCAAGGCCAAGACTACAAAGCGCCGCACATGGCGGACGGCGGTAACCGTCTCCTCTGCGGAGGCCTGTGGTGGCGGTGGTGGAATGGCTTTGGGCATGTTCAGAACTGATAGTAGATAAATTCAGGGCCGGTGATGCCGAAGTTGACGATCCACCAGAAGAAGAAAAAGCACACGCTGGACCAGATCTTCCAGTTGTCCAGAATCCGGGTACGCAGATCAAAGTATCGCTGCCCCTCATGGGCACAGAACACCAAGATCACCCATCCGAAGGCATCAAACAGGCCCCTGTCCATCAATCCCGCATGCGTCACGAACCGAAGATACGGCGCCAGACCTGAGCCAAAGATCGCCCCGACAAAGCTCTTGGCTGTCCCCCAGTCTGGGCACCGGAAGAAAATGTTGATGCTGGCAATGGTGCAGAACGTGACCCAGCAGCAAAGGTAGTAGTAGCTGACCCGGGTGAATCGGGTTCGCTCCATGGCTCCGCTCATGACTCGAAGCGGCTTAATCATCACCTTATGGCTGACCATGGTGGCCCCATTAAGCAGCCCCCAGACCACAAAATTGTTGCTCGCTCCGTGCCACAGACCAGAGAGAAACATCACTGCCATGATGTTGATCTGCGTCCGAAGCTGTCCTTTCCGAGAACCCCCCAGCGGGATGAAGATGTAATCCCTAAACCAGTGACTCATGGAGATGTGCCAGCGCCGCCAGCGCTCGGGTATCGAGGGCACCACAAAAGGCAGATTGAAGTTCGGCCGGATGTTGTACCCAAGCAGCAGGCCAAGACCGATTGCTATGTCTGAATAGCTAGAGAAGTCCACATAGATCTGGCAGGTGAACAACAACATTGCTGCGGCCGCATCCACAGTCGACTCCGCATGGTTCTCATAGAACGGCTCGATCACTCGGGCGAGGCGATCGGCGATCACGACCTTCTTCACGAACCCAAGCAGGACCATGAAGATGCCTTCTCTCACCATCCCCGGAGACATGCGGAAGGGCCGTGAGAACTGTGGCAGCAGATGGGGCGCCCGCTCCACCGGCCCGGCGACCAACTGGGGGAAGAATGCAACATAGAGCGCAAAACGGCCAAAGTGCTTCTCTGGCTTGACCAGGTCTCCCCGGTACAGGTCGATGCTGTATGCCATCGTCTGAAAGGTGTAGAAGCTGATGCCGACTGGAAGTACGAGATTCAGCAAATACTGATCGGCACTTAAGGCGAGTCCCACCCACCCTGCAGCATGCACGAACTCAGTAACAAAGAAGTCGTAGTACTTGAAGAAGCCTAGGAGCCCGAGGTTCACAGCCAGAGAGAGCCACAACCACGGCTTGCCTCGACGCCGGCGATCTTCCACAGCCAAGCCCCCCAGCTTGCGACCGCACCAATAATCTACCACCGTGGACAGCATGATCAGCGAGCACAGCCTGGGATCCCAAAAGCCGTAGAAAACATAGGACATCACCAGCAGGAACCAGATCTTCATTCGGTCGCTGAGTGTGTAGTAAACCGACAACACAAGAAGCATGAAAACGACGAAGATCTTGGAATTAAACAGCACTCGAGATCCCTACATCTGCCGTCGATAGGACGCAGGATCGATGGTCGCTTCAATGATGTGAAGTCCGCCAGATTCTCGGGCGCCAACAACGGCCGCTTCGACTGCGCCCGCACCTTCCACACGATGCCCGGTTCCGCCGAAGGCCTTGGCAAGGCTCACCACCTCAGGGTTGTCGAATCGCACGCCTTGATTGGGCAGCGAGAGACGCTCTTGCTTGATCTCGATCAGACTAAGCGACCGATCGGCCAAGTAGACCACCACAAGATCAAGTCGCCGCTCCTGAACGATACCGAGCTCACCGAGCACCATCCACAGGCCCATGTCGCCAGTCAACGCCACCACTGGGCGATCGGGTTGGCAAAGCTTGGCGGCAATGGCACCCGGCAGCCCAGTGCCCATGCTCGAGAACCCATTGGACTGGACCTGCTGAAACGGTGCTGTACATCGCCAAACATGGCTGGCAGTGATGCGGTGTGCGCCCACATCCATCGAGCAAATGGCATCCGGACCCATCGCCCGCTGTACGGCCTGTATTGTGGCCGCAGGACCGTTATCTGGACCTGCAGTGAAGGGCGCTGACCAAGCGTTGTTGTGGTTCTCCACCTCAGCTTCGGTCCACTCTGAAGCGCCATCGAAGCGCTGCAGACCCAGTGCTTCGAGGCCCTGAGCCACATCATTTCCCAAGAATGCCGCAATCGGGTGGGAAATATCCGGGCTCGCTCCCACCGAGATCATGGGCAAGCCTGCTGGCCACCCAGGAAGCCATTGAGGGCGCAGTTCAACCGGGTCCAGTCCCACAGCAATGAGCACGTCGGCATTGGCCAGCAGCGCTTGCTGGTGACGGTCGACCACCGGGCTGAGGCCAAAAGCACCTGCACACCACACATCGTTCTCATCGATGGCACCTTTGGCTCGATACGTCGCAATGACGGGTGCCCGAAGTCCATGAGCAAGGGTTGTCAATGCCGACTGAACCTGAGAATTTAGGCCCAGCACGCCAACGGCAATCACAGGCCGCTTTGCCCCGCGCATCAGCGCCAAGGCCACACCAAGGTCCGCTTCAGAGATGGGAGGACACTCGGGAGCTGGGTCGGGGTCCATCGATGGCGTCTCAAGGGACCAAAGCTCAGCAGGTACATCGATCAAGGCGGGTCCAGGGGGCGTTTGCTCCATCGCTGCCAGGGCGGCCTTGACCTGTTCGGCCGGGTGGGTCGATCCAAGCATCACAGCGTGCCGTGTCACCGGCTCAAACAAGGCAACATGGTCAAGAATCTGATGGGTGTAAAGGTCCAAGAGGTCGGTGCGAATCTGCCCTGTGATCGCCAAAACAGGGCTGCGCTCAAGGTGCGCGCCCGCGATCGGACTCACCAGATTGGTGACCCCGGGTCCCAGGGTACCCACACAGACGCCGGGTGAACCGGTCAACTGGGCGGTCACATCGGCCATAAAGCCAGCGGCACCCTCATGCCGAACCAACACAAATTCGATGCCCTCCTCACGAAATGCATCGATCAGTGTCAGCAGCACCCCGCCCGGCATGCCAAAGGCATGGCGAACGCCCCGCCGAGCCAACGTACCCGCGAGCTGGCGTGCAAGGGTTGCGGTGGTGCCACTCATACAGTCTCCGGGGGCCGGTCTAACGGGTCCTTTGAGCCTACGCTGTTACCATGCGACCATGGCCTCATCTTCCACGAGACCCCTTCGTTCTCGCCTATTGCTCGCAGCAGCCAGCCTGACACTCGCATTGGGGTTGGCTGAGATCGCTCTGCGGCTCATGCCCCCCATGGGTCCAGAGTTTGTCCTGGCGGCCACCATCAGCGACCTGGACCACAGCGTGTTCGAAAACGACGTCGCACTCCGAGTGGTGCTGGCGCCCAACATCTCCACAACCGGGTTTCACACCAATCGCCTTGGAACTCGAGGGGCAGACATCTCCGAAAAGCAGCCTTCTGAAAAGCGTATTCTGACTGTTGGTGACTCCTTCACACTGGGCATGCAGGTCCGGGATGCGGAGACATTCTCGGCGCTGCTGGACGAATCTCTTGGAGATTCGATTCGGGTACTGAATGCCGGAGTCCCGGGCTACGGCACAGAACAGGCGACCGGGATGATGCGGCGGCTGGTTCCGACCGTTCAAGCGGATGCGGTGCTGCTTACGATGTACACGGGCAACGACCTTCGAGACAACGCCCGCTGGGCCGAGTCGCCGGGTATGCCGTCCAAACCACCCACCGTGGTCGAAGCGCCACCACCGGAGCGCTCTGGGTTGGTCAAAGCCATTGCTCGGCACTGCCGAATCGTCGCCTATATGGTGATGTTCTCTGACCTCTCCCGAGTAGAAGATGACTTTCGACTGGCCGAGTTCAAGGACGAGGTCTTGCCCTTCGCTGGCCGGGACTATCTCAAGCCCCTCCTTCCATCGACACGCTCCGCATTGACTCGGTTCAACGAGGCTTGTGCAGAGCTCCAAGTGCGCTGCGGTGTAGCACTAATCCCACCGGCCTATGTGGTTCACACCGACCGGTTGGACGCCACATTTGAGGCCTTTGGGCTCGAGCCCAGCCTGGAACACGCACAGGCACCGCAACAAGCAATCCGAAGCCTCATCCGCAGTCCAACGACTGTGTTGGACCTCACTGAAGCCCTGCAAGACAATGTGGATAAGCGGCCGTACCTAACCTTCGACCCACACTTCTCGGCAGCGGGCCACCAAATTGCAGCGACTGCACTCCGGGACTTCGCAGCCTCACTGGTTTCCGAGCAATGAAGCGAACCGTTCTCGTCACCGCGGTGGCGATCCTCGCGGTGTTCGCTCCCAACCTGATTCACTTCGGAGACGCGGCCATCGGCGGAGGTGGCTCGGATGCCCTCAAGCATGTGTGGAGCCAGTGGTTCGTACACAATCAGTTGCTCTCGGGCGACGGGCTGACCCTTCAAACCCGACTGATTCACCACCCTTCCGGCGGCGCTTTCTTCAGCTTGGACACGGTAAATGCGCTGATGGGTTTCCCCTTTCGCGCAGTGTTCGGATCGGTCGCAACCTACAACCTCGTGGTCGTACTCAACCTGTTCTTGGCGGCCCTCGCTGGTGCACTGCTGACCCAAGAGCTTACCGATGAGCCTTGGGCCGCAGAATTGGGCGGGCTCGGCTTTGCACTCAGCGCTTGGGTGCTGTGTTTTCCGCTGGCCTCGGGAGTAAGTGAGACGGCTGCATTCTGGTTTTTGCCCTTGATTCTCCTCGCCGCACTGCGAACCTGGAAGCAGCCGGGCTACCTCCCTCCCGTCATTTGTGGGGTGCTGCTCTGTCTTCAAGGCCTCGCCTGCTGGTCTCATGGCATTACAGCGGGCCTCCTCTTGCTGGGACTGGCAGCATGGTCCGGACGGCGGGATCGCGCAGGCTGGACAGACCCCGCTCGCCTGAAGCGCTTCGGCATCCTGTTGGCCACCACACTGGTCGCAGTCATTCCCCTGTACTTGGCGGTATCGGGAACCGTTTCGGCCGATGATGCCGTCAAGACCCGAACACTCAGCCTGTTTCATTCGAGTCCTCTGAGTCCTTTGGCGGTCCCTGAATCCAACAGCATGGCGATTTTAGACTTCTTCTTGCCCGGGGCCTGGGGCCGTCGAACCAGTTCTGTTGGAACCGAACAGCTGATGTACGCCGCCCACCCCGGCTTTATTCTTCTTGGGCTGGCCTTTCTCGCCTTCCGCAAGCGCATACCTCAGGCCCGACTTCTCTGGGTAGGACTCATCGCAATGGCCTTGATGTCCTTGGGCCCGCGCATCTATCTGGACCAAGCGCGCACCCTCGGAGGCATGCCAAACCCAGTCTACTTGGCGGCTTATTGGCTCATCCCATTGGTCAATGCCTCCATCCACAGCGTGGATCGGTTTGCGGTGGGCGTTCAGCTGTGCGTGGCGCTCTTGGCGGCCCTTGGCCTCACAACCGTTGCCCGTCGTTGGCGGCCTTGGCTCCTCGGCGGAGTCGTGGTGGAGACCCTTCTAATCTCGCCCGGACCCTGGCCCATCTCCATGGTTGCGGCCGCCCCCCACCCTGTGTCCACCCACATCGCTGCCAGCGCTGAACCGGGTGCCGTCATCGACCTTCCATTCCTTCAAGGCGATGGACGCAACACATGGTTTCTGGGAGACGTCTTTCTCCAACAGACCTTCCACGGTAAGCCAATTCCCTTTCAACTTGAAGGCCATGGCATCGAAACCGCCAACCCCCTCCTCCAGCAAAACCCATACTTTCGCTCCTTGAGCACGGCTTTGCTCCAGCCTCACCCCACCGACACCGGGTGCGACCATGTGAGCGCACTGTATGATATGAACTTCACCTGGATTGTGTGGCGACCAACGCTTGCACCCGACGCCGCCAGGGCCAGCGTAGAAGATGCCCTTTTACGGTGTCTTGAGCTGGTGACCACCGAAAACGGGCGCATGCTTTTCCAGATCCCGGCCACGCCCTGACATCAATGTCCGGAATTGATGAATCCCTGCGGTTTTGGTGATGCTTAAAACTATACTAAGTATCTAATTTTATTCAAAATATAAATGTTGGCACAGATGGTGCAAGTTTCTGGGGAGTTCACCCCCATAGGAGCTCATCATGCGCCACTGTACCGCAACCATCGCCACACTTCTCGCCCTCAACACCGTCGGCTGTTTGCCCATGGCCGGTAGCGGCGGAGAACAAGACTATGAGTTGGCTGAGTTCGAGGGCTGCCCAGCGCTCAAGGACCACCTCACGGAGTCCTATCTGCGAACCTACTCCTCCTATCGAACTGGAAACAGTGCGGTTCTTGATAGTGGCATGGAGGACGATTCCACATCGGGCGATGGCGCCGGCCCATCGGACTATTCGACCACCAATATTCAAGAAGAAGGTGTAGATGAGCCCGACATGATGAAGACCGATGGGGAGTTTATCTACCTTCTGGATGATGGTGCCCTGAAGATCGTGCAGAGCTGGCCGGCCGAGGACTCGAAGCAGTTGAGCGAACTCGAGGTCCACCAAGGCAGCCAAGAAATGTTCCTTCAAGGGGACCGAATCTTGATCTACGCGTCAGACTGGGTGTCCCGCAGTGACCGCTGGTCCCCCGTTACCACCATCGATTTCATCGACATTTCAGACCGAACAGCCCCAAAACGAATCGACCGCAAACAAATCGACGGGCAGTTCGTATCCGCTCGCCGGACAGGGTCTGATGTGTACACCGTCACACAGCAGACCCCCAGTCTTAATTGGACCCTCGACGCCGAGGTCTGGGATGAGTTGGACGGCTTGCACACCGATGTCAGATGGGATGCGCCCGCTGCCACCCGAAAGTTCGCGACCCAGCGTCTGAGGGACCAACTGCGGCCATTGATCGCCCAGGCGGTGGACGAGATGCCCATCGAAGACATCCTTCCATCCGTCACCCATGCAGATGGGGTCAGGGAAACGATGATGGGATGTACCGACATTCTTCACAGCAAAGACATTTCCGAACCCGGCTTTACCACCATCGCTCACATCGATATGGGCCAAGACAGCCTCAAGGTATCGGCCAATGCAACGGGTGTGGTGGCTGGCTCAACCACCGTGTACGCAAGCACACGAAACCTGTATGTGGCACAGACCTCTCATGGATGGTGGGACGGGTTCTCCGATGTAGAGCGGGTGACGCGTCTGCACCGCTTCGCACTCGAGAAGGACGAGACCCAATACTCTGGCAGCGGTGAAGTGGACGGCTTCCTCCACAACCAGTTTTCCCTGAGCGAGCACGAAGGCTTGCTCCGAGTCGCCACCACCTACGATGACTGGAACTTTGGCACGACCACAGAGGAACAACGGTCCGGAAACAACATCTTTGTACTCGATGCAGAGAGCCCACAGATGACCATCATCGGTGAGCTCACTGGACTGGCCCCCGGAGAGCAAATCTACGCCACACGGTTTCAGGCTGACCGAGCATTCATGGTCACCTTTGTTCAAGTGGACCCCTTGTTCACCATCGACTTGGCCCAACCCACCGCACCCAAAGCCGTGGGTGAGTTGAAGATCCCTGGCTACTCCGCCTACCTTCACCCCATCGGAAACGACCACGTCCTCGGTATCGGAATGAACGGTGACTGGGACGGATTCATCGAAGGAGTGGCGATCAGCTTATTTGATGTCTCGGACTTCTCCGAACCAGAACAACAAGATCAGATCACCCTTGAGTGCGACTACAGCTGGTCTGAAGCCTTGTGGAATCACCACGCCATCATGGTTCACAACGACACTGTGGCGATCCCTGCCTACGGCTACAACTGGGACGGGGACCACAGCGATACCTCTGGACTGATGGTGGCCACCATCGACACAGAGACCGGACTGGAGCAAGTCGGGTTCGTGGACCACGGCGCCCTGGTCGAGGAAATCTGGGGAGACACCGAGAGCTACATGCCTTCGATGCGGCGCAGCATCGTGATGGATGAGAACCTATTCAGCATCAGTGACATCGGAATCATGGTGTCCCCGCTCAGCCGGCCAGAGATGCCCATCGCCATTGTTCCCCTGCTTTGAGAGACCTGCGACAGGTGTGGGCCCATTCTGGGTGAGGCCCATACCGGGCGCCGGCGCGGTTACCGCGCTGGCGCTTTGTATTTGGCGGTCGTGCTAAGACAACGAATGCGCTTGCTGTATTTGACCGACCGCTTGAGTCACCGAGGGGGTGCTCCGCATCACCTCCTCGATGTCATCCAAGCCATGGCCCATCGCCACACTGTGACCGTGGCGGCCGCGTCCATCGACCGCGATGTTCACCTTCCCACAGGTGTGGTGTTTCAAAAGTTGAGTGGACTTCGCTCCGTCGTCTCCCGGGACAACGGTCTCGGTGGCTTGCCCTCATTGCTCCAAGATGCCGACTGCGTACACATTCAAAATGTAATGAATCCACGGGCCATAGACATGGTCACCACCCAGCCCTGCGTGGTGACCGTTCAAGATCACCGTGTCTTCTGTCCCGGTCCCGGACGCACCCTGCCCACCGGCCGCCAGTGTGATCTCCCCATGGGCGACCAAGCATGCACTCAGTGTCTCAGCGAGGCCAGCTATCGCCAGCGGATGATCGCGCTGACAGCAGAGCGAAGGGATGCCATCGCGCGTGCCAGCCAGGTAATCGTCCTCTCCGACTACATGTCCAGAGAGCTGACGGGAGCCGGCCTGAACTCGGTTGTGGTCATCCCTCCCTCAGTAAAGACCGGCCCACCTCGCACCGGTCCGGGTCACGGCTTCTTAATCGCAGGACGCATCGTCCATCACAAAGGAACCGACCTGGCGGTGGATGCATGGGTACGCTCCGGCACCGACCACCCAGTCTCCATCGCAGGCTTGGGTCCGCTCATGGATGAACTCGGCCCAGTGGAACAACTGGGCTGGTTGAGCCGGACCGAGCTTCGTAAGGCGATGGCCTCCGCCCGGGCGGTGTTGTTCCCTGCCCGGTGGCAGGAGCCCCTCGGTATTGTGGGTCTGGAAGCGCTCGCAATGGGCACTCCGGTGATTGCCATGGCCACAGGAGGGATGAGTGACTGGGCCGATGCTGGAACCATCGTGGTGCCACCAGGCGATGTCGCGGCCATGGCATCCGCCATCCACGATATGGCCTCTGATGGCCCCAAAGCACAGCGCCTGGGAGCAGCAGGATCAGCCATGGTGCGAGAGCGATTCCGACAAAGCGTTCTGACCGAGCGCTTGGACCACCTTTACTCGAGCGTAGTCTCGGGCCCCGCCTGAGCGCAGAACGGACTAAAAGCGACCCATGATGCGCATCTTTCAGATTCTCGGTGCCCTACTCCTGGTCGCGGTCGGTACTGGACTGTGGATCCTGCGACCGGTTCCACCTGAACAGGCGGACACCGTCGATTGGGATGAACTTCAGGCCACTCTCCAGCACCCGGACAAAATATCCATCTCATCTCAGACCAACGTGGTTCTTGTGATGGTCTGCACCCTGCGCAAAGATCGCCTCGAGCCCTATGGATTTAAAAAGCCCACTTCTCCTTTTCTGGATGTGCTGGCTGACCACAGTGTGGTCTTGGACCGCCATTACACCCAGGCGCCCTGGACCCGTCCCAGCAGCGGTTCTTTGCTGACCGGTCGCTGGCCCCGCGCGCTCCAGCTCGACAACCCGGGCAAGCGCAGCTCTCTCACGCTGGTCTTGGAGGAACACCATACGACCCTCGCAGAGCACCTGGAGAGTGCTGGATATGCCACCATCGGTTCCACCGGAAACCCCAACCTCAAGTCACAGTTTGGGCTCGCGCAAGGGCTTCAGACCACATGGGAACCCCCCGACACCTTCGAGTCTGGGGCCATTAAGATCGACGGACACTACCAGGTGGACTTTCTCCTCAACGCACTGGACGACACCCCAAACAACCAGCCCGCCTACCTTCAGCTCATGCTGACTGATGCCCACACACCCCGACAGATTACCCAGCGGTACATGCGGCTGTTCACGGCCAATCTGTTTTATCCAGGACGGAGAGCGAAATACCACACAGCCATTCGCAAGGTCGATGCCGTTGTCGCGCGCTTGTTCGCCGAGGTTCAGCGCCGCCGCCCAGACACCCTGTTCATTCTGACCAATGACCACGGCGAGGGACTGCGCCATCCGCGCAACCACGGCAAAGGACATGGCAACCACCTGTACCCCACCACCATCGGTGGAACTTCAATCTGGCACCACCCATCGATTCAGCCAGTCCGAGCATCCGACTTAACCATGAACCTTGACGTGGTGCCCACCATCCTGGGCGCCCTGGGCTTGCCTCAAGAGACTCCCCTCGACGGGGTCGATCTCTCCGGGGCCATGCTGCTGGGACAAGACTGGCCAAATCGCCCCTTTGTGTTCAGCGAGACTTTTTACGGTAAGTCCAAGAAGTCCACCGCCATCAGCGCTCAGTTTCAATACATCATGAACCACCGCCCCTCCGCGAATCCGGCCAAGGCCGAGAAGCTGTTCGCAGCCGATGACCTACTCAGTCAACACAATGTGATCGCGGAGCAACCCGTGGCCGCAGCCCGTCACCGAGATGCCATCGCCACATGGCAGTCGGAAATGACAACGCTCTGGAACCAGGCCGGTACGCCCACAGAGGTGGACCTTAACGAGACCACCCGCGCCCAGCTCGAAGCTCTCGGGTACATCGAATAGAACAACATAGACCGCAGTACATGGTACTCTTTGGTCCCACGGGGGCGAACCGCGATGCTCACATTCGCTTGGCTCATTATCTCAAGCAGCTTCGCTTCATCTTGGACCGTCAATGCAGACGGCTCCGGCGACCTTCCCACCATTCAGGACGCGATCGACGCTGCGACAGATGGTGACTCCATTCTCCTTTCAGCGGGAGAGTTTCATGCCTCCTTCGACCTGTCAGGGAAGGATCTCAGCATCGTCGGAGCCGGACGTACGGAAACGGTCATCGATGGACAGGGCGATGTAGACCGAATGATCTTCGCCCCACCGGGCACGGAATTCAGCCTCCACAACCTCACGCTTCGAAATGCTTTTCACCAAGGCATCCTCTTAAACGAGGGGTCGCTCACCACCGACAACGTCTTGTTCCAAGACCTTGGGTCCACCGAGCAATTCGGGGGTGCGATCGAAGCGATCAACAGCACCATCGAAATCACCAATACCACCTTCTTCGAGAACTATGGATACGACGGGGGTGGCATCCACGCCACGGGCACCACCAGCCTGTACATCGAGGACTCGGTCTTCGAGTCCAACCGAGGGACCGGCTACACCGAGCGGGTTGTGGAATACGAGTACGACGAGGAAACCGGTGACGAAATCTCATCCACCACCCTCGTTAATGAGCGCCAAGGTCGAGGTGGAGGGCTCTTTGTGCAAGGCGATGGCAGCATCACCATCGTGAACTCCGAATTCACCGACAACCGATCGCGCTGGGGCGGTGGGGGCATGTGCGTGCGAACCTTCGACGGTACCACCACCATCGACGGCACCGACTTCTACGACAACCGGGCAACCAATGGAGCCGGCGGAGGCATTTTAAACTGGATGCAGGGTGAAGACGTATACGACTTCGACGAATTCGCTGAAATATTTGGAACCATGATCGTTACCAACAGCCTCTTTTCTGGAAACAACTCACAGCAAAGCCATGGCGGCGCCATCTACATGGAGGGCGACTACTCCGCCCCCATGAGACTCGAACTGAACGACAGCACCTTCGAATACAATGAGGCCAACAACGACGGCGGGGCCATCTATCTCCGCCGAATGTACGATGAGGCGCTGATCTACGATACGACGTTCGACCTCAACCAAGCCAATAACGGCGGCGCTGTGGCCATGAACACCCAGCTCATCTTCACCGGTGTCGGCCTGGACCTGGTCTCCAATACCGCCAGCACATCCGGTGGCGCCATAACTGCGGGAACCACGACCCTGTTCGCCTTGGTGGACTCGAGTGTGCGTGGAAACCGGGCCCGCAACGGACAAGGCGGTGGTGTCTACGCCACATCCATGGGCGACGAGTACCCCTTCTATCTGGTGCGCGTACAGGTCTTGGACAACTCGTCATCCATGGAGGGCGGCGGGTTCTTTTTGAGGGACGTAAACAACTCCACCACAGAGGAGTCACTCTTCGAAGGCAACGAGGCCGGCCTCAATAGCTTCGGCGGCGGCTTGTATGCGGACGACTCGGCGTATGTAAAGATCCGGAACACCTCTTTTCGGTCGAACACCGCCTACTATGGCGGTGGTGCGTACATCAATGACAACGCCGAAGGGTCCGATTTCTTCAACAACATCTTTCTCGATAATGACGCCTCAACCGGCGGCGGGTTCGCACTGTGCAACTCGCCCTTCAGCCTGTTCTACAACAACACCGTGGCCAGCAATCGCGCCATGTTTGAGAGCAGCGGGGCCGCGTTCTTCAACTCGCAGGTCGACTTCAAGAACAACATCTTCGCCCACAACACCGGTGGTGCCGCCCTCCACATGTACGATGTGAACTCGGCGTTTTATGCGGATCTCGAGTTCAACAACTTCTTCGACAACTCGCCCCTCAACATTGGCGGTGAGCTTGACCCAAGCGTACTGGACTCTGGCAGCAACCTGATGCTTCATCCTCAGTTCTCCCACTACGCACCGGGAATGGCAGGCGACCAAGCCAGCATGGTTCTGGCCCCGACCAGCCCCATGATCGATGTGGGAGACCCCCTCATTCTCGACCTGGACGGCACCGACTCCGATATCGGTGCCTATGGGGGCGACTACCTCATTGTCTACGACGCAGATGAGGACGGATTCGATAGCTCAGTGGACTGCGATGACAGCGACCCGTCGGTGCACCCCGGTGCCGAGGAGCAATGGTACGACGGCCGCAACTCAGACTGCGCCTTCAGTTCGGACTACGACCAAGACGGCGACGGTGTACTCCACTCCACAGGCGGCGGCACCGACTGCGACGATCAAGACCCACTCAAGTCCGCTCCAGAGGACTGCCCCCCGACCGATGTGGACGACCCGGATGGCGACGGCAATGCAGATGTGGACCCAGAGAAAGATGGCGGAAAGTCCACCTCAGGGAGCCTTGGTTGCGCAGCGATCGGGTCAACCAGCTCTCACGGTGGACTGATGCTCCTCGCATTCTTGGTGGCCATCGGCCGACGCCAGGACAAGACCCCTGGGCAACGGGCAGGCTAGCTCAAGACTCCTGTGACCGGCGCAACGCCAGGCAGATAGTCGCCCGGGTCAACACCCGCGACCGCCAACAGTGTGGCCCCCAGGTTGCCCACCGTCAGGTCCTCGCCGTTCCGGTCCAATTCGCCACTCTCCATGTCGATGCGTTCTCCGTAATAAAACTCATCTGTGGCACCTATGACCCGGCCACCGGTCAGCCCCGGCCCCATCACTAAAGCGGATGTATAGGGCCAGTGGTCCTTTCCTTCACCATTGTTGAGTGCGGGGGTTCGGCCCATCTCACTCATCACGACAAACACAGTCTCATCCAACAATGAGCCTCCGTTCCGGCCCGGCAGGGTGTCAAAACGATCGGCAGTATCCAACAAGCCACCGAACAACGACTCCCAGCTCTGCGACTGGGTTTGATCATTGTTTTGGTGGGAGTCCCAGCCTGAACCACCATGATTCATCATCACCGTTCGAGAGATGCCAAGGTTCAGCAATTGACCTGCGAGATTGCCCTGGGCTGCGAGGCTTCCACCAGCAGACCAGTTGATCACGCCTTGCAGATCCTTGAGCTCCACACCCCGCACCAAGCTTGCTTCGTAGGCCTCATACAATTCCTTGGCTCTCGGGAGGTTCGCAGAGTCCACCGCAGCAGCAGCTCGGCGAATCAGGTACGAATCCATGCGATCCTCAGCGCGAATCGGAGGACGCTCGGTCAGTTGATCGCTCCAATCCAAGACCTCACCGCTCAGGAGTGCGTCGAGTTGACCACCCGTACCTGCCCTTGTCACCGACACACCGTGCTGGCCCGGATAGCTCGGCCCGGACAGCACCATCTGAGGCAGAGCCAACTCCATGCTCGCCCCACCTGCAATAATGGCAGCCCAGTCGCTGGCGCCGTCATTCGAGGTGCCGGTCATCATCAAACGCCTGCAATTCCCATGAGCAACAGACGGTACGAGAAGGCCATTGAAGATGACACTTCGACTGTGGTAGCGCTCGAAGAAGTTGGTCACGCTCGGCCGATCCGCATGATCAACCCATCGGAGATCACCAATATTGGAGAGGCCTGAATCCAGCTCCATGTCCACAGCCCGCTGCTCAAAGCAGTTGGCAAATACCCGGGTTGGATCCCAGCCGCCGCCGTTAAAGACAAACACAAAGTTCAGATCGGATTGACTGGAAGCGAGACTCTGGAACGGCACAAGGCCGGCACCCAAGGCCACACCAGAGAGGCCGGAGAACTGGAGAAAATCACGTCTGTTCATTGAGGTCACCAATCTAGTAAAAGAGAAAGTCTGGATCGCGGAGCAGGACCGTCAACAGACCCGCCCAAGCATCCTCGATGGTCAGGCTGACTTCGTAGAGGTCGTCCCACAGCTCAAGATTGGCTGCCACCTCAGGACCGTCGGCCGCAATGCGGTGCCCAAACAAACGCAAGTGAAGCGACTGTATCTGGGCAACCATCGCAGCTTCGCCGGTCTTCGGAGTCTCGTGAAAGTCGATCAGATGAAACAAGCGCGCTTGTTCGGGGTTGTCCCGGTCATGGGCAACCACATAGCTGGAGGCCGCTTGTGCAAAACGCTCCTGAACCAACACGAGGGTTGTCATTGGCTCGGTGGCCTTGCGGGTCACATTGTTGCCGTCGATACCACCGGCGAGTGTTCGCAATCCACCGGAATCGGTCTCCAATACAGGCACACCACCCGACTCAAAAGAAAAGCCGGTAAGGTCCGTCACCTGAGACCCCAGCATGTCCGATGTCACCATCTTTCGAATCGAACTCGGGCCATCGCCCATACCGGTCGCACGATACTCAGAATCCATCGCAGCGTGCCCAAACAGCACCTTCATCTTCAGGCCACTCTCAATGAAGGAATTGCGCCAACGTAGCAGCTTTTGGGCATCTTGAAGCTCGGGGTCGCGCTGGGTCATCAAGCTAAAGACCTGCTCCACCGCACACTCAATAAAGCGTGGATCTGCGGCAATGTAGTGCCCCAAGTCCTGAAGTCCGACGCCGGGCTGACCGTAATACGCAGGCTCTATGCCACCGTAGTCTTCCCAGTAATCCTCCCGCTCAGGGTGATAATATTTTAGGTCCGACGGAGAATCGTAGTCCCGGTAATAGGTGCCCCACAAGAAGCTCGCGAGCGGGTCGAGACTGTTGTGACAGGCGGCACAGCCTGGGTTGGTCTTTAGCGCATCATTGAGCGCATCTTGGTCCAGCAAATTGACCGACCGATCAAAGTCTACATTCTTGCTCAAATAATCGTTGCACAGAAGAATCTTGCTGATGGCATTGGCCTTGCCTCGATTCGCGTTTGAGGCGGTGGACATGTACCGCCACCACAGCGAGTTTGAAGCCAGGATACCGGCAGCAGGACGGGCGTCGGTGTAGTGCACTTGCTTCCAGCCAGTCTCGCCTTCCGGGTAGTCGAGGGGCCAGGCCTGTGCGAGGATTTCGTTGGCCATGGTCCAGTCTGCGGTGACGAGGTCCGTATACGGGAGATCGTTCTGGACAATATGGGACAACACCCGCAGAGTCTCATCCCCCACAGACCGAGCGAATGCAAACTGTTGATCGCTGGCAAGGCCATAGTCGGCAGCGGATACCGAATAGTTGTCCGATCGAGTCAGGTAGACCTCGGTGTACAGATTGACGATCCGATCACCAAAGCGCGGACCATCGATGAAACCCTCTACCAGAGCCTGGTACATCTCCGGGTCTTCCTCGACCAAAGCGATCTCCTCCAAACTTGGACGAATGCCTCGCAGATCTAGACTGGCCCGAAACAACTGGGCAACGGGGTCCGGACCGCCGTAGTCGATCTTCTCTTCAGGCGGAGGCAGGTTGGCATCTGGCGGCGAACCATCGTCTCCTCCGCAACCCGACAGCATCAATGAAAGCATTACAACCATGGCCGACTCTCCCAGTCCACTAGAAGACCAAAATCAGGACAAACCGTTCCCAACAGCTCACCCCGCCAATACACCCGTCCACAAGAATCACAGTCTGGAGGGAATGCTCCAGCGCCGTAGTACTTGGGACCGTCGAACTCAGCTTCATACCAATTGCCCTCAGCATCGCGAACAGCAATCGTTCCCGATGGCTCTATGCCGCACATTGAGCCCAGGTTCTCGGAGTACATGTAGACATCGTCCAAGCGAACTGCGCTTACCTCTCCAACGATACCGCTAATCGAAGCATTCCAGTATACGGAGTAGGCGCCGCCGTAGTGATCGCCATCGTCCACAAACATGTCGCTGTAGTGGTACACGGAGACATTTAGGTCCGCGCCCAGCCAACTCCCGTAGTAGTTGGAATCGTCAAAGCGGAAATTACCCGACATGTTCTGATAGAAGGTTCCATCTCCCGTGGAGATTCGTTTCCGCTCATAGTAGCTGGATGATCCGGCAGCCACAAAGGTGTTGCCACGGTCGTCAGATATGCGCGCAGACCCACTAAAGTAGGCGTGACCACCGTAGTCATAGACGGTATTTTCACTCATATAGGCGCCATAATCGTAGCTGGTCACGTTGCCGGCAAATGCCGCACCAGAGGGCAATGAACACGCATCACGCCAACGGTAGCGGTCGTTGTCCTCGAAGTATTCATCGTCGTATTCTGGGCACTCCTCATCACCGAGGGCCTCCACTGCAGCATAGGAAACGTGAACCTTGCCGGGATCGATCCACCGGACAATTCGAATGGCCTCTTCCATGGCTTCGCGAATCTCAACCAGGGTAAATGCAACCTCGGGTTCAGGTGCATTGTGGATGTATTCTTCATCCTCTTCAGCGTTGTCTGCGCCGCCTCCGGATGAGCCGTTGTCGCCTCCACCATCCACCGACGAGCTGCTGCCACCGCCATCTGAAGCCTCTGTCAGCCCCAGCAATTCTTCATCGAACACACACCAGCGCCCTTGTTTTTTGATGAAGCCAGGCTTGCAGTCTCCCGATTCACTCCCCTGACATCCCAATGCCAAGAGCGCGAACCCAACCGTCAAATGACAACCATTCATGCTTCCCACCCCAATTGGCGTTCCAAGAAAACGTATTCCCGCACATAGAGCGCAGCAGACCCGACTCACGCCCATTATCGCACAAAAACATGCCGCTGGGCCGTTTCAACGGGCTCTATGTGCCTGGATCTGCACAAGTCAACCAGATCTCCAGCTTGCTCCGCTCCAGTTCAGTGGCACCTCCACTGGGAGGCATGCTCGGATTTGGGCCCGATGCGACGGCCAAGACCATCCCCTTCTGGGTCCACACATCATCCACGGTGTCAAAACTCGTGTATTCCGGTGCACCGTATCGTTCCGGAGATTCGGAATGATGACAACCGTTGCAGTTCTGAATGAAGAAGCCTTCACCGAAATTCACCCAGGAGAAGTCCATGTTGTCGTCGCAATCTATGGGCTCAACTCCGGCGGTTCCTGAGTCGCTATGGCCCTCCGGGCTGCCCGGATCGGGCGCGTACTTTCCAGCATCGATCGTTTTGCATGCAGTCATCCAGACCATTGCCATCCACAGTTTCATTTGGACAAGGCCTCCGCGATGTACGCTAGACTCACACCATAACGCCAAGCCATGCCCCGATGTCCACCTTCGAATTCTTCGTGCACATGGGAAATATTCAAAGCCGCCAGACCAGAAACAAACCGACGTGCGGCGATCTGAAGGTTGTATTCATCATACAAGCCAGCATCGATGTACAGCAGATCCAGACCACGAAGCGCATCCGCCTGAGCCGGGTCGTCCAGTCGGCGAATGGGGTCCATCTCACACAAGGCTTGGTACAAATCGAAGTCGACGGCGCCCGTTTCCAGGTTCACAGGCAGCTTGCAGGGCAGTGGCGTAGCTTGTGGATCCGGTAGGTATGCACAACACACACAGAGCATCATCATCGCAGCGATGTCCGTACCCGAGTGGTTTCTAC
Source organism: uncultured bacterium (assembly GCA_963932775.1). Classification (GTDB taxonomy): domain Bacteria; phylum Myxococcota_A; class UBA796; order UBA796; family UBA796; genus UBA796. The sequence goes on along the minus strand of CAWVVG010000018.1, from coordinate 1,110 downwards.
GAGCCCAAAACCCGTCCACGAACTTCTCAAGACCACCCCGGGCAGTGACTGCCGCCACCAATTTGGGTAGATCCGACATGTAGCAGAGGTCAAAGCCCAAATCGCCTGCATGTGAAGCGACGGCGGAGAAGGATCCGGGCCGACTCATGGCCAAGTGCAGCGCGCCAAACCCGCCCGATGAGTGCCCCGTCACCCCCCACTTTCCAGAGGTGTTGAAGCCCTCTTCCACGGTGCTCTTGATCTCTTCCACGAGATAGCTCGCATACATGCCAAGACCGGTAGAATCCACGTACTGTGAACCGCCCACAGAGGTCATGCAGTCTGGCATCACGGCGATAAATGGAGGGCACCCATTGGCGATCAGTTGGTCTATGCGGGTGGCAATAGAGACATCAGTGAAGCCACGGGCCAGCAACTTCTCCCCCATTCCCGTATACCCAGGCAGAATCATCACTGCGGGCAGCGGAGTGGTGAGATCGGCGTAGCCAGGCGGGGTGTACACAAAGAGGTCCCGCCGAGCTGGATCGCCCAAGGGGTTGTCTGCCAACACCACAGATTCGTGGTCTAGCACATGAACATCACCACGCTGCTCGGGCGGTAGATTTGGGAATGGACTCGGCATGGGTGACAGCCTACCGCAAAAAGAGCGCGCCAAGACTCAAGGCTGCAACCATTACGAATGCTGGGTGAACCTTGAGCGCCAACGCGACAAAGGCTCCACCGGCCAAGAGCACACTCGGCACGTTGCGAATACCGCCGGGCACCAAGGACACCACCGTCCAAGCCAACAACCCTATGACCGCGGGCTGAACCGCGCGCATCGCGCCACTGACTACTGGGGCGTCCCGAAACTGCGTCAACACGCCCGCCAATACGCTGATCAAGGTGACGGCGGGTACCACCACACCCAGCAAGGCGGCGATGGCACCAGGGATGCCCGCGACCTGAGCCCCAATCAGAATGCTCATCTTGACCGAAATGGGCCCTGGAAGCGCTGCTGAAGCGGCGATGGCCTCGAGAAACTGCTCGTCGGTGACCCATGCGTGAGTCTGTACGCACTCCACCTGCATCATGGGGATCATGCCCGGGCCTCCGCCGAAGCCAAACAAA